>CAWUIS010000006.1:0-22276 GCA_963922625.1 uncultured Candidatus Melainabacteria bacterium
TAGCGTCTGTTAAATTAGCCCATGTTAAATTAGCCCCTCTTAAATTAGTGTCTGTTAAATTAGCTTCTGTTAAATTAGTCGCTATTAAAAATGAATCATTGTAATTGTTCTTGGGAGATAATTTGTTTGCAAAATCCATGACTTGCTCCAAATAATTCAAGAGTGTCAGGACAGCTTGTGGGTTTATACCTTGCTGTGCATTAAAAATATCTTTGTAAATACTGTAAATTTTTCGGTCAGATTTTCTGGGTTTGAGAGCTTGCTGTGTAATAAACAGCCTTCTAAGAACACAGTGATTTTTTTGTCCAAGCTCTCTGGGCTCGATAGCTTTATCAAATTTTAAAATCTGGCTAAAAAAACTATCTAAATATGTATATAGGCTGTTTTCACAATTGTCTCTTTCCTTGCGAATATTTTGTATGTGCATCTTTAGAGGTAAGTTGTTCTGAAACCCAACCATGGGCCGAAGATAATAGCACACGAATACCTTACAAAACTGTGGGGTTTTTAAGTTTCTAAACCTTCAACCCCATTTAAAGTTCTCCACTTTAAGGATTCAGTGCAAAACAAGAGATTCTGGTTACATGGCAACTTATGCTTCGCATGGTTGCTATCTTTTGTATGGACCTCTGATTGAAGAACAGAGTTTTTCAGGACGTCCTTAACTTTGATCGGAATTTTTTATTAGTTCATTTTCAAAATCTTCAATACTTGGCAAACTACCTTTAAGGTTTTCTGGAACTGCTTCGGTAAGTTTATATTCTGAAACACCTATGGGTTTAGTCATGTCTTTTAATGCATATTCTGCAATCAACTTGTTTTTGTCTTTGCAAAGAATGATACCAAGTTGTAGTAATTAATTGTTTGATGAATTGCCTCAACTAGCTCACCAAGACTTTCAAATTCTTTTACACAGCCAAGCTCCTCTTTAAAGCTCCCATAAAATGATTCTTGAAAACCGTTTTGCAATGGTGATGCTTTTGTACTCATTGAACACTTGATTTGGTTAGCTTTTAAAAAATTTTGATACTCTTTTGATTTGTACTCACTGCCTTGATCTGAATGTATTAAATCTGGAACTTGACCAGTGCGCTGAATTGATTCTAGAAGAGCTTCTTTGACCATTTTTGCGGTATGCCTTCTTGATACTTGCCAACCGACAATCTCACGTGTGAAAACGTCAATAACGGTTGCTAAGTAAACAAACTTGCCTTCAAATGGAATGTAAGTAAAATCACTAGCGTAAACTCTTCTTGGTGACAATGTCGCAAGGTCTTTGAGTAAATTTGGATGAGCAGCCTCTGCCTTACCAGAATCTCTTTTTCTCTTTGGCTTGCGTTTTGATTTGACCGGATAAAGATGAAACTTTTGCTTTATCCTATGAACTTTTTGTTTGCTTACACCAAGTGTTAAAGCTACTCTCTCAGTGCCATAAGCCTGATGCTCTTGCATTACTTCAACGACTGTTGTACGGAATTTTTCGTCACGTGCCGGTAGTTTATGCTCATAGTAAAGGCTTGATCTTGATACTTTGAGTATTTTTGTTAAAACAGTTTTGCTTAAATCTTTGCTGTCGTTCTTCTCAATTAAAGCTCTTTTTTTAGATATTAAAGTATCCCTCGCCCTGTGCTTATTATGTGGTACAATTTTTTCATGGTTTCAGGAATTAAAGGATTTGAAAAAGTTGGACCACTGGTACAAGAAGCAGTAAATGGACCTAAAGCACAGGATCAAATGCATGAAGCACAGCAAGCAGAACTAGACAAGATATTTGAAAAACAGCAAGCAGAACTAGACAAGATATTTAAAAGAGAGAGAGCTGCAGCAAAGGAAATGGCACTTCCCAAGAGCTAATTTAAAACCATTAACTTCAACTCCAAAGCCCCCTCAATACAACTAAACTCAAGTTGAGAAAGCCCACTAAGGTGTACGAGTTGGCAACCCCATTGTAAGTTCTTTGGGTAGTAAAAGTCGGTTCCATGCCGTTCGGTTTCATACCCTAGCTACAAAAGTACGGATATATGATGAGTACCATAAATCTCTATCGATCTTAGGATTTATGAAAATTTCAGGATAGGAACCACGTTTTATGATTTTCTCCCAAGCTTTTGTTTTCAAATATTTTTTGTTTCTTGCACTCCTTCCATAAGTGAAAATTGTTGCAAACCAGTTAGAATATTCTGCCCTGCTTTCGAACGCTTCTCATCAATTCTGACTTTGGCAGATTTTTTAACTTCATCTATTACTATCCATTGATCTTTTGCTATAGAAGAAATTTTACTTTCTAGCCTGCTGGGATTTGCTGCAAGTTCCAAGAAAGTTTCAGAATGGAGTAGATCAAAGATTTTTGTTTATGAACTTAGGTTGTTTGCAATCCATGTAGATTTACCAGTACCTCTTGCACCAAAGAGAAAGAAGCTTTTCTTACTTTTTAAAGGCTTTTTAAGTAACCTGGAGTACATAACTCCATTTTTATTAAAAGCCTCTAATCAACAAGGAAGTTACCAAAAATAATGGTTGATGCTTAGCTCATCAAGCTCTCAAGCTCGTCAGCACCTCCAATCAATCTACCATCAAGGTAAATTTGCGGTGTTGTGATATTGCCAGAGACATTGGTCATAGATCTTCGAGTAAGTTTGTTGTTTAGCTCAATTTCTTCAAAAATGATGCCTTTGTCTTCAAGTAATTTTTTTGCTCTTGTACAATGAGGGCAACCTTTTTTAGTAAATAATGTTGCGAAGCTTGGAAACTTAACATTAGGGTTAATGTATTTCAGCATAGTATCAGCATCAGATACTTCAAAAGGATCGCCTTCTTTTTCTGGCTCGATAAACATCTTTTCGATTTTTTTGTCTTTTACAAGCATAGAATACCGCCAAGATCTTTTACCAAAACCAATTGCTGATTTGTCGACGAGCATACCCATTTTTTCACTAAACTCTCCATTACCATCAGGTATTACTGTAATATTTTCGGCTTCCTGGTTTTCCAGCCACTCATTCATAACAAAAGTATCGTTTACTGAAATACAAACGATTGCATCAACCCCTTCTTTTTTGAATATAGAAGCCAGCTCATTATAACGAGGTAAATGCGTAGAAGAACAAGTTGGTGTAAAAGCACCTGGCAGTGAAAATACAACAACCGTCTTTCCTGCAAATAATGACTCTGTTGTCACGTCAACCCACTTACCATCTTGCTGAGTTTTAAAACTTAGCTCTGGAATTAAATTTCCTTCTTTATTTTCCAACATACTTATTCTCCTTTTTAAACTATAGAACAAATTCAAAACCTTGATTTGTTGTACATACACTTGCTAACATGTACATACACCCTCTCTTGGAAAGTATGATTCAGGCTAGTTCCCCAATAGCTCATATTCATGAAACTCCGGCCCTCTCTGCTGCTAATAGAGGTGAACGTGTTCAAAGAAGTCCAGTTCAAGAAGTCGAAGCTCTTCACAAAATTGGAGAGCTGGATTTGCCACAGAGATTAAGAACCCATGTCGAAGAATTATGCAAAATTCCTCGCTACACTTTAAACTTTGCTGGAATGCAAGAAGCCGTAGAATATATAAAAAATGCTTGGGGAGAAATTGGTCTGGAAGACAAGGTTAAAGAGCAATGCTTTGAAGCAAAAATTCCTGGAACTGACACCATGATGCCTTGCAAAAATATCATTGTCTCTTTGGGAGCAGAGGATGGTGAGAGAATTGTTGTGGGCGCGCACTATGATACCGATGGTATCGCAAATGATGATGAAAGTGCTTCTTCTGGTTATGATGCTAGAGTATCAAATATACCTTTAAGAACAAACCCTGGTGCTGATGACAATGCTAGTGCTGTTGCAGGTTTACTAGAAACCGGAAGAGCTTTAAAAGAGATAGAACAAGATTTACGCAAAAACAATATTAGAGTTGATCTGGTTGCATACGCTAACGAAGAATGCCCCTACTATCATTCACCATATATGGGAAGCATGGTGCATGCAAAATCACTTAAAGAACAAGGAGCTAAAGTCAAGGGCATGCTTTGCTATGAGATGATAGGCTATTTTGATGATAAAAAAGGCTCTCAAGGCTACCTAGAAAAAGCTTTTGAAGGAAGAGGCATGACTATGCCATGGTATCTCAAGCCTTTTAATTGGTTATTAAAGTCACTATATAAAGATACCGGTGATTATATTGGTGTCATTGGTAACTGGGACTCGCGAAGGCTTGCAACTGAAGTAAAAAAAGGCATTGCCTCTAATGGTGATATTGAAACAAAGTCTCTATCAATTCCTCAGAAAGTTTTACCTCTAATAGAGCTTTCAGATCACTGGAGCTATTGGCAACATGGTTACCCCGCCGTGATGATTACCGACACCTCTTTTTTAAGAAATCCCAATTATCATAAAGCTAGCGATACCCCTGATAGTCTGAATTATTCAAAAATGTCAGAAGTGGTTAAGGGAGTTATTGGATATATTAAAGATCAGGTCTAATCAGGGTCCCCCCGTCAGGGTCGGGTGGAAGTGAACCCAAAAATCCATTAGTCTCCAGTCAAGAGAGTATCTTTTATTTCTCGGTGTTGATCAACATCTTGTTGGCTATACACAGATTGCTTTATCCAAGCTACCAATGTCTCCTTTGCCTCTACTACAGATTTAAGAGCCTTAGGAATATTCTCTTCATCTTTGCCGAACAGCTTCTCTGCTCTTACTAAATTATCTAGGAAGCTTGCAAGCTGTTTTGGGATTGGAATAAGATGATCGAATTCGCCAGCCTCTATTTCTCGTTTATCTAGAGTCAATACGCGCGTTATATCTGAAGCTAAGTTTTCTGCGGCCAACTTCCTGTAATGAACATAATCACTCCTTCCCTGATCAATACTTTTAAATTGTTTTTCGTCATAAGGTTGTACTAGTTTGCGTGACTCTCCACGGAGAGAATCGAAGAAGTGACGATCAATTGATGAAGTTGTGATGTTTGAAGCCATGACTCAGATAATAGCACGTTTGCAATTATCAACAAGCAATTTCTTTTCACCCTCGCAAAGAATTGACAATTGACGGGGGAATATTAAAAACAATGGCTTTAAAAATCCAAAAAGATCTTCAAGTAGCAGTTGCAGCTCTCAAGGCAGGCAAATCAAAACAAGCATTAGAAATGCTTGAAGCAATTTTAATGATCAGCCCAAAAAACGAAGCGGCACTTCAACTATCAGCCCTTGCCTATAGTGATCTTGAAAGCTTCAACAAAGCAGAACAGAATCTAGCTAAACTCATTGCATTGAATCCAAGCAATGAAGCTGCATATAGCTTATTAGGAGAAGTTTTGATTCGTGCTGAGCAATCCCATAAGATTATCGAGCACATCAAACCAGGCTTGGAAAGATTCCCCAAGAGCACAAACTTACTCAATTGCATGGCAATCTCTCATATAGACCAAAGTCAAGGTAAAGAGGCGATGGTCTACCTTGAAAAGTCTCTCAAAATCAATGCCAATCAAGCAAGTGTTTATGATCTTATGGGCATGGCACTAGGAAAAGAAAAGCTCAATCATCAGGCCATTGCAATCTACAAAAAAGGCTTAGAGCTTTACCCAGATTTCGGGACCTTATATTGCAACCTGGCAACTGCTTATATGCAAGTTGGCTTGACTAAAGAATCTATTGCTTGTTTTGAAAAAGCATTACAATACAATCCTCCAGAAGAATTCGCTTCTATTTTAAGAGGGCTGCTTTTTGTCAAACAACACGATATCGATGCAACCAATGAAGAGTTTTTGAAGCTAGCTAGCAAAGCATACGAACTTGAGTTTGCTCAAATACCTAAAAAAACACCACGTAAAAATCCTCTTGCAAATGAACCTGGCTATAGAATCAAACTTGGTTATGTATCAGGCGATATGCGCCAACATCCAGTGGGAGACTTTATTGCAAGCATTGTTAGTAACCATGACTATAATAATTTTGAAGTTCACTGCTATGACAATTTTGGCAAACATGACCATGTTAATGACATCATCAGATCTAATGCAACAAGCTTTCTAGACATCAAATATTTAAGCGATGACGAGGTCATCCAAGATATAGAAAACAAAAAGATCGATGTGCTTGTAGATTTCTCCGGCGTTACTGATTACCACCGCATGAGTCTATTTGCTGCCAAACCATGCTTGCTACAAATCCTATGGATTGGCTACTTTGGCACTTTAGGGATGCCTGAGATGGATTATTTATTTGGTGACCATACAACCATTCGCCAGGGAGATGAAAAATGGTATCTCGAAAAAACTTACAAGCTACCTTACTCCTACCTTCCTGGTGAGCCTTATGGTGTGGATCATGAGATCAGAGAAATTCCATATCTAAAAAATGGCTTTATCACTTTTGGAGCATTTAATAAAATGCCTAAAATCACGCCTCATGTCATGACTATCTGGTCAAAGATTTTAAAGCAAGTAGAAAACTCCAAAATCTTTTTTAAAAATACTTGCCTAGTAGACCAAGGTACTTGTTCAATGATTTTAGATTTTTTTGAGAGTCAAGGAATAGACAAAGATAGAATCATCCTTGAAGAGTTTTCTCCTCGCCAAGAATTTCTTGATCGATACAACGAAATAGATATCTCTTTGGATTCTTTTCCTTATGGCGGTGGGGTCTCTACCATAGAGCCTTTACTCATGGGAGTTCCAGTAGTAACTTGGGATGGAGACCGTTGGATGTGCCGGGCTAGTGCTAGTTACCTAAATAGCCTTGGACATACTGAACTAATTGCAAAAACCCTAGATGAGTATATTGAGATTGCAGTCAAGCTTGCAAGTGATATTGAAGCCCTAAAAAATTATCGTAGTAATTTAAGAGACACTATTAAAAACTCTGAAATCAATGCAAGAAACTTTGTCAAACATTTTGAAAACTCAATACAACAACTTTTCAAAGATATTGAGTGAGCTCACTAATGGTATATAGATCAAAGCAAAGATAGTCGACGCCATAACTGTTACAGAAACTTTATCGGTATCAAGATCTAAATTTGCCGCCAATGTAATGGTATTGGCTCCAATAGGTACCAAAGACAAGTAAAAAATCAAGTGCGCCATGTCTGGCTCCAGTAGCTGCACAAAATGGGTGTCAAATAAAATCAAAAGCAGCACCAAGGCAGGCACAAAAAGAAATTTAGCCACAAAAGATATAGATATAAAAGACCAATCAAATTCTAAGTTTTTAAGACGAGCTAAGCCAAGACCAATAATCAACATCCCCAGTAAAGTCAATGCACCAACAAATTTATCCATAGTCATCAAAAAGCTTTCAATGAGCGGATCTCCAAGCTTATGCAAAATTATATTGGTATTTGCTTGATAAGCCTGATAAAGAAAATGACACAAGACAGCCAAAATTGCAGCATAAATTGTGGGGATTTTTAATGTTTTGATTAAGGCCTGCTTTGAGCTTAAATTACCTCTTGCTGCAATAAAAAAAGCAATGCTGTTTTCATGAATCACAAGCCCCAAAATACAGAGCACCGCTGGTCCCAAGTATTGTTCACCCAGCATCATGAACACAAAGGGCAGCCCAAAATAGGCAACATTAGCAAGGCTTGAAGAAATTGCCAGCAATCCAGCCATCTGGTCATTTTTATAGACTAATTTCCCTATGTAATAAAACAAGAGGCAGGTGCTCACACAAACAATAAAGTAAAATCCTACATAAATTAGGGAAGTCCAAGAAAGCTGAGATTGAAAAATACCCTTGAAAGTAACAACAGGAGATACCAAATAAAGAAGTAGCGGTGCTATACTCGATCTCTCTACTTTCAAATAACGCCCTGCTATAAACCCAAAAAAAATAATTGTGTACAAGGGAAGTATTTTCAAAAATAATTCAAGAAAAACATCCATAATGCAACAACGATACTACAGTTTAAAACAATACCTAGAAAAACGCTTTGGTGAGCGAGTACAACGAGTAACCCTAGAAGGTGGTTTTACCTGCCCCAATCGAGATGGTAGCAAAGCTAGTGGTGGATGCACTTTTTGTACTGATGATGGTTCTAGCTCTGGAGCACAAAATGCAGCAGATACAATCGGGACTCAATTACAAGAAGGCATAGAAAAACAAAGCAAAAGATTTGGCTGCAAAAAGTTCATTGCTTATTTTCAATCTTTCACCAACACTTATGCAGAGGTCGATTACCTACGTAAACTCTACGACCAAGCTATTAATGACGAGCGCGTTGTAGTGCTTGCCATTGGCACACGACCAGATTGCGTACCAGAAGAAGTGATTGATCTTTTTGAGGAATACACACAAAAAGGTTTGGAGCTATGGATAGATATTGGCGTGCAAAGCTCTCACAACAAAACTCTTGAAATAATCAATCGTGCTCATAGCTACGAAGACTTTGTTGATGCTGCTAATCGTATAGCAGCAAGAAAAAATCCTTTGCTAAGAATTTGCACTCATGTCATTTTAGGACTCCCTGAAGAGAATCAAGAAATGATGTGGCAAACAGCCGAAAGGCTGTCACAAACGCCGATACAAGACCTCAAGATCCATCAGCTTTGTATCTTCAAAGGCACTCCAATGGAAATTGACTACCTCAATAATGAACTAAAAGTCTTTGAAGAAGATCAATACATTAAAACACTTGCTGGTTTCCTGCAAAGACTCAGACCAGATATTGCCATACAACGAGTTTTAGGCGAGGGCAAACTCGGTGAATTGATAGCACCAAGTTTTGCTGACCACGGCATGAAGAATAAATTCCTAGACAAATTCCACAGCTATTTAGAAAAGCACAATATTAAGCAGGGTGAGAGGTTAGTGGACCAGACCAAATTTTCTTTTGATTACTGACCTCAATCATACGATCGATAGTCGCTTTAGCCGGTTCCATAATATCCTCAGGGATAGTAATTTCTGTAAACTCTTTATCAATAGCATCAGCTAGATTCTCTAAGCTGTGATATTTCATATTAGGGCAAAGCGGCAGAGGAAAAACTGTTGAGATATCCTTCTCTGGCATATCAGCTTGAATTCGAGCAACCAAGCCTTGCTCGGAAAGAATGATAAATTTTCTACCCATAGAGTTTTCTATAAAGTTATAAATTTGAGAAGTGCTGCCAACGTAATCAGCTCTCCTCCATACATCAGGATCACACTCTGGGTGAGCGATAATGACAGCATCAGGATTTTGTGATCTTTGCTTGTCAACTTCCGCAGATGTAATTTGCCAGTGAGTTGGACAAAAACCATCATAGATATGTACTTTTGTTTCAGGCACTTTGTATTGAACCCACTCCCCCAGACCTTTATCGGGTACAAATAGAACCTCTTTGGCTTCAAGGGATTTGACAATATCAACAGCATTGGTACTAGTACAACAAATATCAGACTCAGCTTTAACAGCAGCAGAGCTATTTACATAGCAAACCACTGGCGCGCCAGGAAATTCTTTTTTGAAATTTCTTAAATCCTCAACATTAATCATGTCTGCCATAGGACAGCCAGATTGAATATCCGGAAGCAAAACTTTTTTATTGGGGCTCAAAAGTTTTGCCGTTTCAGCCATAAAATGGACTCCACAGAAAACAATCATTTCAGCATCTGTTTCTTGTGCTTGTTTGGATAGCATCAAAGAGTCACCAACGAAATCCGCCACTCTTTGCACTTCAAGCCTTTGGTAGATATGGGTCAGAATCACAGCATTTTTCTTTGCAGCTAATGCCTTAACTCTGTTAAATACATCTAACTTTTCCGTAGTCTTGTCTACTACCGATCTTGCCATTATTGCCATAAGCTAAAACTCCGCGCATTAACATTAAAAAGTATTACGCTTTGTAAAATAAATTATACAGATTTATAAGTAGAATGTCTGCCTAGAAAATGTAAAAACAATACAAAATACCACCGATTTACTTGTGTATTTACCCTTCCTCTTGATATAATCACTGCTCTTATGGCAGTCCCAAAGAAAAACCATTCGCATCAAAGGCAACAAAAAAGAAGAGCCAACTGGAAAGGTAAGGTATTAAATCTTGTTGCGTGCAAAAACTGTGGCGAAATGAAGCTTGCTCATAACGTTTGTAGAGCTTGTGGTTACTATAACGGACGTCAATATATCGAAGTTGCTACTGAATCTTCAGAATTAGACTAGCCTATAGTTTGTGCTCAAATTTCTTATAACCAAGTTACTCAGTTTTTTTGTAACTTTTATTGCTCTAATCTGTTCTAGCTTTTTTATGCTGAGAGCTTTACCTGGTAGCCCTTTTGATTCTGAGAGACTCTTACCAAAGAGCATTATTCAAAGGCTCGAGCACAAATACGGCTTAGATAAAAAGCCTAGCGAGCAGCTTTATACCTATATAAAGAACTTACTTAGCAAAGGAGATCTTGGTCCGAGTTTAAAATACCCAAACCGAGATGTCAAAGACATTTTATTTCAAGCCTTACCAGTGTCCCTGACCATTGGCTTACTGGCTTTTCTAGTCTCGACGTTCGTGGGAATAGGTCTTGGTATTTTTGCTGCTACCTACCCTCAAAGTTTGTTTGCTAAATTCACTAATTTCTTTTCTACTTTTTCTATGTCGATGCCAAGCTTTGTATTTGCCGGCTTGTTAATCAGTTTTTTTGCACTTAAACTTTCATGGCTGCCAGTTGCTCTTTATGAAGGGCCCAAATATATAATCTTACCAGTCATAACACTAAGTCTTGCACCAACCGCTTATATCACCAGAATAAGCAAAGCCAGCATGCAGGAAAACCTAAACAAAAAACATATTCAAACAGCTCTTGCCAAAGGACTCTCACTTGGACAAGTGATTTTCAAGCATGGGTTTTTCAATAGTCTTAGCTCTATAATGACGGTTTTGGGTCCAATCTTTGCCATCTTAATCACCGGATCTTTTGTCGTTGAGTATATTTTTGCGCTACCAGGTATGGGTAAATATTTTGTCACTGGCTTTATTAACAGAGACTATTTCTTGGTTTCTGGAGTCATTGTCATTTTTTCACTAATTTTGCTACTGGTGAACACTGTATCTGACTTCGTTGTATATTTAATGAGCCCTAAAGAGATATATAATGTTTAAATGCCCAAACTCACAGGTGAAGCGCAGGCTTTTTTATTAATATTACGCTGGACTATTGCGATAATATTTCTTGCAAATGGCGTACCCAAACTCTGGGACCCAGGCTTTGGAGCTGAAGCAGATAGTTTTTTCCTAAGTTTAAAAGACGATATCATCTTTCCACCTTACAAAATTGTTTTCAAAGATCTAATTTTACCTAATGCTTTCATTTTTGCTTCTCTTGTGAAATATGCAGAAATTGCTCTTGGGGTAATATTTTTTGTAGGCTGGCCTTTAAGTACTGGGACTTTAGCAGCAAGCTTCCTGCACGCTAACTATCTTTGTATCGCAAGCTTCCCAACTTTTATTTACCTAAATGTTCTTATGATAGTTGCAGAGTGGGTTTGCGCCAGTGTTTACAAAAAATAGCCAAGGCTTTTGGAAACTTTGCTGCCTTGTCATTGTGATGACAGCCTTGTCTTCATGCTCAATAAACTACCAAGAAAAAATTTCTGGCAAAAGAGGCGGCACACTAAGACAAAATCATCGAGGACAAGACCCCAAGACTTTTAATCCTTGGATTGCAAGCGATGCAACTAGCTCTGGTTATGCCGGTATTATGTTTGAAGGCTTGCTTGGCTCAGACCCCGATACTGATCAAGTCATACCAAGGCTAGCTAAAACTTTTACTATCAAAAAAGACGGCAAAGTAATTATCATCGAGCTAAAGCCAAATTTAAAATGGAGCGACGGGCATCCAATCACAGCTGATGACGTAGTCTTCACCTGGAACACTCTGATCAGAGATGAGGTCGCCGTGAGTTCTCTTAAAGATATAGTCGCTGTTGATGGAGAGTTTCCGAGTGTTAGCAAAATTGATGATCTTAAAATTAAATTTGAAACAGCAAAAACTTTTGCTCCTTTTTTAAAAAACTTAGCAATTGAGATTGCACCAAAACACGATATAGAAAATTTCTTCAAACAGCAGCAAGCTCAAAGCCTGGAAGAAAAACAAAAAATTTTCAATAACTACCTCAACGTAAACTATCCTCCAGAGAGTATCATCTGTTCTGGTGCTTTTAAGCTCAAAACAATCAAACACGGCGAGCGCATCGAATTTGAACGCAATCCGCTTTTCTATGAAAAAGACGATGATGGTAAAGCCTTGCCTTTCATAGATAAACTAAGCTATAGCTATAGCCAAGATGCAAGCTCGGATATTTTTAGATTTCTTGCTGAGGATAGCTACTCAATCAATGTCAGTGCTCAAAATGCAGCACTCATTAAAAGACTAGAATCAAAATACGACTTCACCTTATACAATCTTGGACCAAGTAGTGGCACAAGCTTTTTGTGGTTCAATCTCAGTAAAAATATCAAAGCTCCTAAATATCAATGGTTCAACAACAAAAATTTCCGCAAAGCAATTTCCTACGCTGTTGATAGAGAAAATATTGTCAACAATGTCTTTCAAGGTCTTGGTGCTGAATTATTCACAGCAGAATCACTTAAATCTCCTTTTCTCAATACAGAAATAAAGGGACATAAACGCGATCTTAAACTTGCACTAGATCTACTCATGCAAGAAGGTTTTGAACTCAGAGAAATCAACAATAAAAAAATCCTTTTTGATCAAGATGGTAATCAAGTTGAGTTTAACCTCTTCACCAATGCTGCCAATCAAGAAAGAGAAGCGATTGGAGTAATCATCAGCTCGAATCTAGCTGAGATCGGTATAAAAGTCAATTTCAAACTACTTGAGTTTAATAACTTTGTCTCAAGAATCATGCAAGGCAAAAACTACGATGCCGGCATCATGTCTCTTACTGGTGGTAATGAGCCCAATAGCGGAGCTAATGTTTGGAGAAGTCACGGGCGCCTACATATGTTTGATATCAAGCAACATCAAGTAGCCCCTATAACAAGAGACTGGGAAAAAGAAATAGACCAAATCTTCTCCCAAGGAGTACGAACTATGGATTTTGCTAAAAGAAAAAAGTTTTATGATCGTTTTCAAGAAATTGTCTACGAGGAAAACCCTATGATTTACCTTGCTAGTCCTGTTGTTTTAACAGCCGTTTCTCGTAAAATTGCAAGCGCTAAAGCCACAAAATATGGCGGAGTAATGCCATTTTTGGAAAAAACTTACTTACAGCCTTGATATGTAAATACGAAATATATTAAAATATATTAAGCCATGGGATTATTTGGCACACTAAAAGATCAAGTCGGTTCTATCGTAGAGCAGGGCCTGTCGTCGACAGTCCCTGTATACGCATACATCAGAGATCAATACCGTAAAAGAGCTCAAAAACAAAGAACACGTGAGTACAAGGAAAACATGCACTATACGGACAAACAAAGAATCGCAAAAAAAGCTCGAAAAGAAATTAGCCGAGAAATTTCTGGAAACTGGAATCCTTTTAGTTGGATTTGGAATATTGGACGCATGCTTTTTGGTTCTAATAAACAAGAAAGAATCAGTAACGAGATCCAAGATTTAACTGAAATTGCTGATGATCTTCATGCTTTTGAAGATGGCACTGAAAATATCAAATTCCTTGTCAAAGAAATTAAAAAACAGGTCTCTAAGAAATTGGGTCTGTTTTCCAGACTTGGTATTACAACAAGCAAAAAAGCTATGAATGATCCTATTGTAAAAAACCTAAAAGACTGTGCTGTTAAATGGCTACAACCATTTAGAGAACTTTTAGCAGGAGCTGTGCCTAATGTACGTTTTACAGGATACGAAGAAAATATTTTGAAGCTTGCAGAGGCGGAGTTAAGAAATTCTGTCTACACCAGAGACATCGCAGAACAATTCCGTCAGGTTTTACATAGCTATCATCAACAAAGGGCAGCGGCTAAAACTGCTTAAGTGCTTTATCAAGGAGAGTTTCTAACTCATTTTTTATACTGTGATAATCGTCAGTAAGAGCATAGTCTTTTGCTGGAGAAACAACAATGAGCCCGAGTTTTTTCAAAGGCTCCGCTTTAGTTTCTTGCATCCGATAAAGTCTATAAACCTCTCTTAGTTGCCTTTTGAGTCTATTTCTTGAAACTGCTTTTTTTGAGAAATTTTTTGATATAGCAAAGCCAAGCAAAGGCAAATTGGATGAAAACTTATCCAATGTTTTTGTGAAGCAAATCCTCAAATTTTTACTATAGAGTTTTTTACCTTTTTGGTAAGCTTGCTGAAAAAGACCAGAGTATTTAATCCTCTCATTTTTCCTAAGCATAGCTAAATAAAGAAGAAATTAAACAGCCAAAACTTTGCGGCCACGAGCTCTGCGTCTCGCTAAAACCTTACGACCTGTAGGCGAGGCCATTCTAGCTCTAAAACCGCTGGTTCTTTTGCGTTTTCTTTGACTTCCTCGCAATGTCATTTTCATAGGGAACATATAGTAGCATATTCGATGAGAGTTAGTGGGAAGACTTTTGTGAGAATATAATGAAAAATAAAACTTTTAGCTTAACGCCAGCCCAAGCAACTATGGCAAGTTTCCTTGTCATCTGTCTTGCAGGTACTGTTTTGCTGATGTTACCAATTACTCATGTAAACGGTCAGTGGCTAGACCCAGTGACAGCACTTTTTATGTCCGTAAGTGCAACCTGCGTTACCGGGCTTGCTGTAGTAGATATTGGTACAGAATTTTCAATCTGGGGGCAATTAATAATTCTTGTATTGATGCAAGTGGGTGGGCTCAGCTATATGACTTTCACCTCCATCTTTATCTATATGACAGGTAAAAAGCTTTCTTACTCTGATACCAAAATTTTTGATCTGTCCAATAACAGTGAAGCCAAAATCAATTTTGCTGACTTTGTCATAAAAATTGGACTACTAACTTTTGCTATTGAATTTGCAGGTTTTTTACTGCTTTTAAAAGACTCACTTGAAGCATTAGGACCACTAGATTTTTCAAACCTTGATCAGCTTGCAACAGGTATTTTCCATGCAATCTTTCATGCGGTTTCGGCTTTTTGTAATGCTGGTCTTTCACTTTACTCAGGAAGTCTGGAAGGTTTTAGACATAACTACTGGATGCTCTGGGTTTTTAGCCTTTTGCCTATTCTAGGAGGGCTTGGTTATACCGTGCTCAACGAGTTCTATAACTATATAGTTGAATACTTTAAAGCGAAGGGCACAAATAAACCTCGCTTCAGACCAACACTACACACCAGAGTCTCTCTCTGGGTTACTTTCTCACTTTTATTTGTCGGTGTCGTGATACAGCTTGTTTTAATTTATGCTCAAGACCTACAAGCACTTGTTGCACACGGTTTAAGCGGGCAGATGCAGTTTATCGACAATTTTATGACTGCATTTTTTCAATCGGTAGCATCGCGCTCATCTGGTTTTAATTCAGTCCCTTTAACAGAACTGGGTGATCCAAGTTTGATGTTTCTGATTGTCTGGATGTTCATTGGTGCTTGTCCAGGAGGGACTGGAGGTGGTATTAAAGTGACAACTTTGTTTATTGTTTTTGCCATGATCTGGGCCACTCTTAAAAACGATGATGAAGTGAAAATTTTTGATAGATCAATCAATAACACCTATCAAACCAGGTCTTTATTAGTATTTATTTCAACTGTTGTCATGATTATATTTTTCACCTGGCTCATTAGTGTCTTTGAGAGCGGTAAAGATTTTAGATTTATTGATGAGTTTTTCGAGGTGACTTCGGCTTTTACAACCGTTGGTCTATCTACAGGTATCACCAGCAAGCTAAGCGACCCCTCTTTGATTATTCTGTGCCTTTGTATGTATATTGGTAGACCAGGTCCATTACTGTTTTTGATGTCATTGATACCAGAGGATAGTCACAGCAAGCCTGGTTACCCAGAAGAAGGTATTTTAGTAGGCTGAGTATTGCTAATATAATAGGGTCCAAACTATGAGAGACGACAAACTAACCGAGATCATGTTCAGGTCTCTGCATAAAGACCATAAACTAGCTAGCCGAGACGAATGGCTTAAAGCTGGCGATTGGGCTCTAGAGATGAGATTTTTCCCGCACGCTTTTGCATGTTTCCAATTAGCAGCTGAAACAGGTAAGCACGAAGATGTCTTAACTCGCCTCGATAAAACCATAGACAAAGTAACTAATGTACTTGAATTTGTCCCAACAAAGCTTAAAAACCATATCGAAGACATTCGTCTTAGTAATCCTCTCGACCCTGCAAAATGGCTTGCAATCAATAATGCGATTTTCAAAAATTCAAGTGGTGAGCTTGAAGCAGAAGAACTTGAAGCTTCACGCTTTGCATTGAGCTTTGCTTCATACTGTGCTATCCGGTCTGGTCACGATGATGATGGCATTGATCAGATTCTCAAAGACCTTATCCCAGAAGTTGATACCCGAGGCTATGAATCACCTAAATTGGACCTTGAAGCAATTGCAAAAAACAAAAATGGTGAAGCCATAAAGATAGTCGCTCTAGGAGATAATGTCACACTAGGTATTCAACCTGATTACGAAATCAAATTCCAGGAAACCTATCACTATCTCTGGGCAAGAGAATTTAAACACAAAAACAATCTTGCAAACAACGCAATTTCAGGGGCTGGAGTACTTGACCTGGCACTTTACCTCGGCAGGGATGCTATTTACTTCAAACCTGATATTGCCATTATTTGCTATGGCATCAATGATATTTGGCTAGGTCCTAATATCCATAGTGCTTATGAAGGCTTATTAGAATCTTGTATCAAAATACTCCAAGATCATAAAATCCATGTGCTACTTGTTAGCCCTCCTAACCACATACCTGGAGCTTGCCCGCCAGATCAAAGACCAAGCCAATACCCCGATACAGACTTAAATACAGAAAGTTTAGCTGAAGCTTGTAGAAGAGTTGCTGCAAGAACGGGCTGTGTTTTTGCTGATGCTTTTAGTAAGTTTTCTGTCATTGAAGGCGTGAGAAAACATCATTTTGTCAATGGCTTCAATCAACCTAACCTAGAAGGACAAAAACTCATTAAGTCTGCACTAGATCAGGTCTGCATATAAATGGAATCCAAATCTTATAAAATCGAATCTATGTCTAATGGTCCTTTTGCCATTACAAAAGAAGGGCAGAAGATTGTGTTCATCGAAAACGCTTGTCCTGGTGATCTACTAGAAGCCGAGATCTATGACACTCGCAAAGATTTTTCTTACGCTTCTGTTACCAAGCTCTTAGAAGAAAGCACTGAGCGCATGTCAAAACCTCCTTGCAAAATCCATAAGATTTGCGGTTCCTGCCAGTGGCAACATATTGATTACCAAGCTCAGCTGAAATTCAAAAAACAAAACCTCATTGACTTGCTTAAATCAAATCACATCAATTACCAAGACAACGTCCCTGACTTAATTGCAATGGATAATCCTTGGAACTACAGAAACAAGATTATTTATCCGGTTAAAACTGTCCCTAGCACAGGACGCTTGCAAGCAGGCTATTTCAAACGCAACTCTAATGAGCTGATCAACGTCAAATACTGCCCAATACAATACTCAATATTTGATGAGATTGTTGAATTTGCCAAAGAATCTTGTAGCCAGAATTCTATCAATGACAGCTTCTTACGGCACATTATGCTCAGAGCCAATGAAGATTTTTCTGAAATCTTGCTGTGTTTGATTAGTCGAGAAAAAACTTTGCCCTCAAAAGAGGGCCTTATCAAGGTTTTACAAGAATGCCAGAAAAAATTTCCAGCAATCAAAAGCACAACAATTAACTACAATGACGACTCCACCAATGTCATCATGGGCAAAAAGACAGAAGTCATCTCAGGTACTGGTTTCATTACAGAAACTTTCTGCGATGTAAAACTACAACTCTCTACACAAAGCTTTTTTCAAGTCAACACAAAAATCTTCAGTCAAATCATTGAAAAAATTATTGATTTTATAGAACCCAACTCTCATGTAATAGATCTATACTGCGGCATAGGCACTATATCTTTAAGCTTGGCAAAAGCTGTCTCTAACTTGGATATAACTGGAGTTGAGATGATTGAAACTGCCATCGAAAACGCTGAAGCTAATGCCAAGTTAAATCACATTGATGCAAAATTTCACTGTAGCTCAATTGAAGATTGGCTTTATTCTTCTCAACCAGAAGCCGAGGAGCAACAGGAGCAGGTCATCATCCTAAACCCACCACGTAAAGGCTGTAGTAATCAAGTACTTGAAGCCACTGCAAATTTAAAGGCTCAAAGAATCATCTATGTTAGTTGTAATCCAGCAACATTATCGAGGGATCTTAGCAAACTAGAAAATCAGAACTATAAACTAGAATACATACAAAGCTTTGATATGTTTCCTCATAGTTTTCACTTTGAAACCTTGGCAGTATTAAAAATCAAATAGATCGCAGAAAATACTTAAACACGAGCAAAAGCATCAAAACCAAGCTCTAAACTGGCTCTATCTTTAACAAAAAATGCTGCAGCTCCAATCATTGCAGCATTATCAGTACAGTATTTTAATGAAGGAATAACCAGCTCATAATCTGTTGAGTATTTTTCTTTAAAAAGCTGTCGAATAGACGAGTTAGCAGCAACACCACCAGCTAAAACCAGCTTTTTCATAACAGTTTTTTCCAGCGCTTTATCGATCTTCTTGGAAAAGGTTTTAGCAACACAATCTTGAAAAGCTTTGGCGATTTTGGCTTTATCCTTCTGCCATAAATCATCCGAAACTTTATCTTTGATACGCAGAACAGCTGTTTTCAAACCAGAAAAACTAAAATCAAACTCTCCTTTCACTTGGGCAACAGGGAAAGAATAACGTTCGTGTTTAACAGAAGGATCTTCGATGGGTTCAGAACAAAAAACATCTTCAGCGCTTTGTGCAAGCTTGTCTAGATGAGGCCCACCGGGGTAAGGCAGATCCATCAAGCGAGCCACTTTATCAAAAGCCTCACCAGCAGCATCATCAATAGTCTCACCCATAATCTCCATATCTGCCGCTGAGTGCATAGCAATGATTTGTGTATGTCCGCCGCTTGCAAGCATACATAAAAAAGGAGGCTCAAGCTCTGAGTCTATAAAGTTGGCACATACATGACCATGCAGGTGATTTACAGCAATCAAAGGCTTAGAGTGGATCCAAGACAAAGTTTTTGCAACATTAACACCGATCATTAAAGAGCCTAGTAGACCTGGGCCTTGAGTAACAGCAAAAGCATCAATCTCGTTGATTTGAAGATGAGCATCAGCAAGTGCTTTGTCAACAAGAGGGTTAATAGTCTCAAGGTGCATACGCGATGCCAACTCCGGAATAACACCTCCCCATTCCTTGTGCTTAAGAATTTGTGAAAAAACTTGATTACTCAGAACTCTACGCCCATTTTCGACAATAGCAACGGCTGTTTCATCACAACTAGTCTCTATAGCAAGTATTTTCATAGGGTGGTAAATTTTACCAACTAATAGACCCGCTATAATAGGTGTATGCAGGAATTTTCAGATATTGAAGCAGTAATCTTAGATAAAGACGGAGTTTTTGTAAGTTTTGATAACTTATGGCTACGCATCATTGCCTACAGAGCACAAATTATCGCTGAAGAATCTGCTGAAACTTCACCGATGTTAGTGAGTATCCGTAACGCTTGTATTAGAGCGATGGGTGTGGATGAAGACACTGAAAGCATTGATCCTGATGGACCTTGTGCTATGCCTGAAGCCGATATACGCACTGCTTTAGCAACAGCGCTTTATATTACAAAAATCGAACACGATCCTAGTTATAAGTGGAAGCAAGCATTTACTACAGTTGATTCTTGTATCGCAAGAGCTCACCAAGATCTTAATCACGCTGAAATGTCAGAACCTATCAGTGGTAGTGTTGAAAAAATCAAAGAGCTATCTGAGCAGGGTTTCAAGCTTGGTGTGTTTACTGCTGATGATGAGCAAAATGCAGAAGCTGCACTGGAAAAATTTGCTATTAAAGATTTGTTTTCGGGCATGCAGGCTGGCGAGTTTAAAACAAGTGATAACTACAGCGCTTTATGCAAAAGAATGTCAGTTGACCCTAAAAAAACTTTGCTTGTAAGTGATTCTCCGCACGATATCAAAGTGGCAAAAGAAGCTGGAGCAAAAACTATTGCAGTACTATCTGGCGTAGTTGAAGAAAGCAAAGCAGAGGAAAGCTTTGCTGACCATAGCGACAGCATACTCAAAAGTCTTGCTGAGCTTAAATTAGATGGCAAAAAAAAAGTAGTAGCTTAATTTCTGAAGCAAAAGAAAAACTTACTATCTTCTCAGATGGAGCCTCTAAAGGTAATCCAGGCAGAGCTAGTATCGGAGTCTCTCTACAAATTTCAGGCCAAGAAATTTATACTATCTCTGAAGCTATCGGCATCGCCAGTAATAATATTGCAGAATACACTGCCTTACTAGAAGGTCTTAAGTTTGCTAATCAAGAATCCTATAAATTGATCGAAGTCAAAGCTGATAGTGAGCTTATGATTAAACAGCTCAAAGGTGAGTACAAAGTTAAAAACCCAGATCTAAAAAAAATCTACCTTGAGATTCAAAAGCTAATTAAAAACTTTGACAGTATTGAATTTGAGCACGTTCGAAGAGAGTTTAATAAACGAGCTGATGAGCTTGCTAATTTAGCTCTTTAATAAAAATTACCAAGATTGCCTTCAGCCCCACCAACTGTGCCGCCATATTGACTTTGATATGACACTGGCATAGTTTGAGATCTCAAGAGATTTGGATCAATAGTCATTGGATTAGTTGGCTCGTATGGATTACCTCTTTGGTATACAACTGGCCTTTCAGAATAAGAACTTGGTTCTTGGCTACTATAGTACTGGTAATCTTTTTGTTCAGCACTGGCTCTTTTAGTTGTCGCAAATAAACCCGCAACATGTGGAATCGCTCCCAAAGCCCATGATGCTGATAAAGATTGATTATCAAAATTACCTGGATAATTAAAAGGAGTTGCAGCATTAATTGGGAAAAAGTTCATAAAATCAATAAACCTACTTCTTTTTCCGGTTGGTGGATTTTCACTTTGTGAGTTATAGCCATAGCCCGGACTCAATCTTTTATTATCACGCCTTGATGCGTTAGTTAAAGTATTCGGTCTATAAGGATCAACCCGGCCACCGGTTCTATAACCATAATCTTCAACATGTTTGTAAACAATATCTTGGTTGGTGCTTGGCAGAGGATGCTCAAGATGCTCTTTATCATAAGCAGTTTCATGCAAGTAAACTTCACGCACCAAAGTACCATTAGGTGTATATAAACCTACAAAACCAGAATTTTGTTTGAGAATAATCTCATCGGCCGCATTCTTAGCAATATCTTCTCTCCAGTTATCACTTAGAGGGATAGCAATTAAATGCTTGCCTTGAATAATATTTTTGTTAATATCGGCAATTTCAGCAGGCTGAACCCCTACCATCAGTGTTCTAATTTTACTGCTACGGTCAACATAGGCCTGAGCCGACAACACAGTAAAAGAAAATGTCAAAAGTACACTAAAAAGCTTTTTCATTCTTGGTCCCTCTAATAATTAGAATAATGCCCAAAGATTAAGTGGAGGTTAAAACAAACGCGTAGAGCTCATAAAAAGTTTCTCTAGCCCTGAAAAAAACAATGGCATAATCAAAAGCCAAATAATGACACCTACTGAGGGTTTGATAGTGAAACTAATCTGGAAGGCATTGATCTGAGGAGAAGCACGTGAGATGAGACCAAGAACAATATCATTAATCAAAATCGTTAAAACAATGGGGCTAGTAATAACAAAGCCCATTCGAATAATGTCACCGCACAGATGAATAATCCTAAAAACATTGATCTCAAGCACTGGTAGATAAATCGAAAAAGTATCAAAGCTATTATTGAGTGCCTCTAGAAGCCGCTCTGGACCATTGACAGAGAAAAATACAACGATGGACAACATACCAAAAAATTTACCAATAATAGTTGTCTGGCTACCTAAACTTGGATCAAAGCTTTGCCCAGCAGAAAAGCCCATAGCAGCATCCATCATTTCACCGCCGGCAGTGACTATCGAGAATAAAAGCTTTGCTGTAAAGCCCATCATAAAGCCAAGAACAAAATTTGCAAAAACCACATAAAAAAGCGAGTAGCCTTCATCTGGGATTGGCTGTTCGTAGGCTCTGCCACCAACCATAGCAGTCAAGAATATAGCGAGGGCAATGCGAGCATGCGATGGAATACTTTTATGAGAAAAGACCGGT
>CAWUIS010000007.1:0-21365 GCA_963922625.1 uncultured Candidatus Melainabacteria bacterium
GCAGCTACAAGGATGAGATGGCTAGCGAAGATCATATTGTTGTTTTAATGGAAATAACTGCTGGCGAAATTAACAATCCAGAAATCCAGCCTTCAACTCATATACGTCCAGATGGATTTAAGTATTAATGTCGATGAAATCTTGCTGGCTCCCAGCATAGACCATATCTTTGGCACAGACCCTCTTGGCAGGGATCTGTTCTGGAGGGTAGTCGAAGGAGCAAAAATGTCTTTGAGTATTGCTCTTTTGACAGCTTTTAATGCTTTTGTGATTGGAGTGAGTCTAGGTACAGTGGCTGGCTACAAAGGTGGTTGGTGGGAAGAAATTATAACTAGAATTATTGACTTTGTTTATTCACTACCAGATCTTTTAGTTTTGAGCATTATAGCTTTGTTTGTATCCCGCTCGACATCAGGTATTGTCATTGGTCTTGCTTTTATTAGCTGGATGGATATCGCTCGAATCACAAGAACAGAAATCAAAGCACTGAAACAAGAAGAATTTATTGAGGCAAGCCATGCTCTAGGCATGGAAAGCAATCAGATTATTTTCAAGCACCTTTTACCTAACATCATGTCAACAGTCATTGTTGCTATGAGTTTTGTAGTTCCCCGGGCTATTCTTTCAGAAAGCACATTAAGCTTTATTGGCCTAGGTATTTCTCCTCCAGATACTAGCTGGGGAACACTTGCAGGTGATGCCTGGCAATATCTTAGAACCGATCCTCATTTGATATTTTTTCCTGCATTAATGATATTTATGGCTGTTTTTGCATTTAATTGGCTTGGTGCAAAGCTGTCGCCAAAAAGACTAATTGGGTATAAACTATAGGCATGCTCTTGTCTAGACGTTCACAATCTGGTTTAACACTTGTCGAGTTGATGGTAGTAGTTATCATCATTGGTATCTTGGCAACCATTGCTATCCCAAATTTGATGGAAGCACAAGACAAAGCTAAAAACGCTAATGTTATAGCTTCTGCTCAGGCACTAACATCTAATATTCAGATTGCAGCAGTAGACACTGGAGGCATAATCCCAGAGTCTGTGTATGAAGTTGAAGATTTAGGTGCTACTAAAAAGCTGATTAATCCTTTTACTAAGCAGCAAGTTGAGTTAATCGAGGGCATTGTTGACCCTGACCAAGATTTTCCAGGTACTCTTGGCTACGAACCTAACGTTACACTTGCAAGACCATTTAGATCGGGCTTAGATAAACAGCCTGAACTCGAGCCTATGATTGGTGGCTATGTGGTAACCGGGCTTGGTATTATCAAAGGTGAGCCTGCCATTATAGTTGCCCTAGATAACGGGTAAAGTAAAACAGTTTTCTCAAGCGCAATATGTTAATATACTTTTGTGCCTTTTTTTGGAACAAAAGCTTTAAATAACGCATATTTTGGTAGTTTCAAGCCTAATGGGGACGATATTGTTCTTGATCCACTTATTAAACGCACTAAAAGTATTTTTAGATTTAACGAACACTCGGGTAAGCTAGACAAACCTGTCAGCTTACACAAACACCTAAAAACTATGCTGGATGAAGCTAACAGTCTTTTTCAACAAATAAGAGAAGAAAACCGAGCTAGATTCAGCGAGAAACAGAAACATGAGCTTGAGGAAATCATTAAAGACACTAATGACGTCATTTTGATGCATGACATGGGGCGACTTTATCACGAGCTAGAAACATTCGACTCAAAAATAGCTTCTGGTGGAACTAGGGTCAGACAATCAGTTTTTAGTAAGCTTGATAGGGATAAGCTTGAAGACATGGTACTCAAAAATATCCTTAAATTGGGCCAATTTGGTGGTGCTGACTTAGTAAATTCGTTTTGTAAATTTCTTGATACTTTGAAAACGAGCATGCAGGAGCATATGGATCTTCCCCAAAAAGAAACTTCAATGTCAAGGACTAGAGTGGCCACTCTTGTTTTTGAGTTGGTACAAAGTTTAGAGTCTATTTTTGAAAAATTTGCAAAAAAAGAAAACCATGTAGATGTATTAAAACAAGGAACTCTAGAAAACTTTGATAAAACATCAGAAAAATATCTAAAAAAATATGATCTCAATGATAACGAAGAGAGCATACCAGGCATGATTTCGGCAATGCTAAGTAATCTAGATGGCTACCATGACACATTTGAAATCTACCCTCATCAAAGTCTACAAAAACAATTAAGCCAAGAATTTATCAAAGCTGCCGTTGAGCTTTCTTTAGGTGTATTCAATCGTTTCATTCAAGCTCCATTTCATAATTATGATCCTGAACTAAGAAAAATCATTAAATATAAATTTACAGAATTTGCATTAAATAAAATAAAGCAAATACACACAAAAAATAAACAGCTTATAGAGGAACGACTTGGCAAAGAACTGATACTAAATTCATACCCGACAAATCGAGGACCAGAAGTTTGGCATAATATAGATAACTTAGCTCAGGCAACAAAATAGCAAATCTATTATAATTTGGGGATGTCTCAAACCATCTCAAACACTGAAGATCTCAGTAATTTAGAAGCTGAACGTCGCCGTAAGCTAGAAGCCTTAAAAGAAAAGGGCATCGATCCATTTCCTTATAAATTTAAACGCTCACATCTGTGTTCAGAGCTACAAGAAAAATATAAAGATCTTGCAAACGAAGAGCGCACTCAAGATGAAGTAGTAGTTTGCGGCCGTGTACATAATCAAAGAAATGATTGGATGTTTGTTGATCTACAGGATTTCTCTGGCAAAATTCAGGTTTTCTCGGATGCTAAAACACGCCCTGAAGCCTTGAAAGAAATTCTTCCCTTACTAGATAAAGGTGACCATATCGGCGTTAAAGGTAAAGTGCGCCGCACTCCACGCGGGGAGCTAACTATAGATATGGAAGAGATCTCAGTACTCTCCAAAACTTTACGTCCACTACCTGAAATTGTTGAAGGTAAACGCCGTCGTCTAGGTATTGCAGATGTAGAAACTAGGTACAGACAAAGATACTTGGATCTGATTGTTAACGCAAAATCACGAGACAACCTATACAAAAAGGCAATTTTAATGCGAGAAATCAGAAACTTTCTTGACGACAAAAAATTTGTAGAAATCGAAACTCCAATTTTAAATGCTGATGCTGGTGGTGCTGCTGCCCGCCCATTTGTCACCCATCACAATACTTTAAGTATGGATCTATACCTAAGAATCGCAACCGAGCTGCATCTCAAACGCCTTGCTGTAGGAGGCTTTGAAAGAGTATATGAAATAGGTCGTATTTTTAGAAACGAGGGCATATCTATTAAACACAATCCTGAATTTACTAGTGTTGAAGTTTATTGGGCTTACACCGATGTTTATGACATGATGTCTATGACAGAAGATTTGATTCGCTACGTTACAGAAAAAGTTTGTGGGTCACAAAAAATCACCTACCAAGAAACTGAAATAGATTTTTCTCAGCCTTTTCGAAAAGTGACGATGCAAGATCTTGTCAAAGAGGCTACTGGTAAAGAGCTTGTTGGTAAGGCTTTGAATGACGCTTTTGAAGAACACTGTGAGGAAAAACTCATCCAACCGACTTTTGTCTATGACTATCCTATCGAGATTTCACCTCTTGCAAAAAAACACAGAGACAAAGAAGGCTTTGTTGAAAGATTTGAGCTTTTTATATATGGCCGTGAAACTGCTAATGCCTTTTCTGAATTGACTGATCCAATTGACCAAGCTGAAAGGTTCACAGCTCAGCTTGAAGAGCGTAAAGCCGGTGATGATGAAGCTCATGTTTATGATGAAGACTTTGTTACTGCACTGGAATATGGTTTGCCACCTACTTCTGGAATGGGCTTAGGAATAGACAGACTAGCAATGCTACTAACAGACTCAGCCTCTATTAGAGATGTGATTGCGTTTCCAACTATGAGACCGCAGCTTTAACTTGAGAAAGCTCGTAAACTCGCTCGAAAACCTTAACTGCAAGTTTGGTGAGTTGGTGGTGTACTAATTTCACACCAAGCTTGGTGAGCTGTTCAGCGTCATTAAAACTCTTTTGAAAAGCCTTGCGCATTAAAAGCTCATAGTTTTCATCAGCTACCAAATCGCCTTTGAGGTTTCTTTTATAAACTTTGAGTTTTATCAGCTTCTGGTTCGCTTCTTTAATATAGTTGTCAAACAGCTTAGCCTGATCTTGGCTAATGCTGTACCAGGCATATACAGCATCTTCCAGCTTGCCCATTTTTTCATAAGTACGAGCTAAGCCTGCAATAAAAGGAGCATCGTTTTCTACCAAATCTTGACCCTTTTGATAAGCTTGCTTTGCTTTATAAAATTGTTTTTGAGAGCGAAAAACATAACCAAGGTTAAGATAGGCAGAAGGATCTAATAAATCTATGGAAAGTATTCTATCTATGATTTTTTCTGCTTGTTTCCAATCTTTTTCTTTAGTAGCTTCATCAAGCTTTTGATAAAGCGGCCATTTTTTAATGAAAAGCTTGTAGAGCTTGTATTCGGCACAGTCCTCTTTGTGGGTAAGTGCCTGCATAGACTTAATAGCTAAATCCCACTTAAATCCTTCGCTATCAAGCCTCTTTTGCTCTTTTTGAGGGTAGGGCACTAATTCTGGTAGGTGGTAGTATTCAGCATCCTGAGGATCAAGTTCAAGTAGCAAGTATTTCTGCCCGAACATAGCACTAGTATTACGCAAAAAACGTGATTTGGCCAGTAGTCTGTTAGATTTTTTAAAAAAACTAGCCTCAAGCCCTTGCAAATATGTATTGACTATTGTATAATTCTTTTTTAATGAGTTTACGTGATTTCTTTAAGTCTGTCAGAGAACAGAAATTTGGTTCTAAAGCTAGTTCTAGCGATAATAAAGGACTAAGCGATAGCGAAATAGCAGCGCATTGGGCAAAATGCAAAGCCTGCTCAACAACGATGCACAGAGCAGACTATCGTGCCAACCTTAATGTTTGTACTGAATGTGATTTTCACGGCAGAATGAGCATTACCGAGCGCATTGACCAACTAACCGACGGCGGTAGCTTCTCAGAGCTGTTTGCTGATATAGAATCTAGCGATCCTCTTAATTTCAATGATGGCAAGCCTTATACTGAAACCCTTGAAAAAGCTAAAAACAAGACCGGCTACAAAGAGGCTATTCTTACTGGGACAGCCAAAATCGAGGGCATCCCCTTTGCTATTGCTGTTATGAACTTTGAGTTTCTTGGTGGCAGCATGGGCTCTGTTGTTGGCGAGAAGTTCACGCGCATCGTAGAAACTGCTATCGAGAAAAAGCTTCCTTTTATTGCTCTGTCTAGCTCAGGTGGAGCACGGATGCACGAAGGTATTTTAAGTCTGATGCAGATGGCTAAAACTTCTATTGCGCTGGATAAGTTATCACAAGCAAAGCTTCCTTATTTTTCAATTTTGACCGATCCAACTTATGGAGGAGTCTCTGCTAGCTTTGCTACCCTTGGTGATCTGATTATTGCTGAGCCTAAAGCTCGCATTGGTTTTGCTGGTAGACGAGTCATTGAAGAAACAGTAAGAGAAAAACTTCCAGCTGATTTTCAAAGTGCTGAATACTTGCTTGAGCATGGTCAAATCGACTTAATCTTACATAGAAAAGACATGAAAAGCAAACTAGCACAGCTTTTGCGCATGCATGGCTTCTTCCCTGCAGACTTCAAAGTGCCTGCAACAATCAAGCTTGAAAATGCAGAAGAAACAAAAATCGAGATGCCTAAAAAAGAAATTGCTCTTGATTTTGAAAAACCACTTTTAAAAATTCAAGAAGAAATTGACTACCTTTCAAAGAAAGTCAAAAGCGACGAAGACCAAAAACTTCTGGATGATCTCAACAAACAATCAGAAGACGTTGCAAAAACTATATATTCTAACCTTGCTCCTATTGATATCACCAAAATAGCAAGACATCCTAATCGTCCAAATGTCGAAAACTACCTTGACATGCTTTGCGGACCTGAAAACTGGATTGAGCTTCACGGTGATAGAGCTGGTACGGATGATGGCGCTATCCTAACTGCAATTGCCCGCATCGAGGGCATGCAGTTTATAGCAATCGGCACGCGTAAAGGACGTAGTATCAAAGAAAACCAAAAATGCAATTTCGGTATGCCACAACCTGAAGGATATAGAAAAGCAAAAAGGTTTTTTGAACACGCCAATAAGTTTTCTTTACCAATCGTTACTTTCATAGACACCCCTGGTGCTTATCCTGGCTTAAACGCCGAAGCTAACGGACAATCTATTGCTATTGCAGAAAATTTAAAATCCCTAGCTGGTCTCAAAGTACCTGTGCTGTCTGTTGTTACTGGTGAAGGCGGCTCAGGCGGGGCGCTTGCAATTGGTGTGAGCAATAAAGTTTTGATGCTTGAAAACTCTATCTACTCTGTAATCAGCCCAGAAGGCTGCGCTGCAATTTTATGGCGAACACGGGATAAGGCTGCTGACGCTGCTGCTGCCCTTAAAGTGACAGCAAAAGACCTTAAAGATCTTGGTGTTATCGATGAAATTATCCCTGAACCACTGGGTGGTGCTCACAAAGACTGGAGTCTTATCAGCAAAAACCTAAAACAAGTACTTGGGCAGAGTTTAAATGAGTTAATTCAAGAAAAACCAGAGAAACTCTACCAACAAAGAGTAGAAAAGTTTTACTCAATGGGTAAATTTGCTAAGCTTGAAGAAATCCCTAGCAATTAATAAATGCTCCACTTTATATCCATAGTTTTGTTGCTTTTTACGAGTTGCGGTTATGTATCTGCAAAGAAAAAAAAGCATAAACATAAGGATAAAGAGTTTAGAAAAATCAAAGTCAAGAAAAAAAAGAAAGACGAGAAAATTGACTATGACAAGGATATCGTACGATCAAAATTCGATAAAGATATTGATCAGATGATCTCAGATACTTTGGGTAAAAACTATCGGCGTGCAAACGTCTATGATCTTTACCCCATGGAAATACCACAGCTTAAAGCACGCTTTATGAGTCATGATGACGAGATTGAGCTCATGGATTATTACGATTATGCTCGCCGTGATCTAATTAAAATCTCACAATCAAAGTTACTCAAAGTAGTAAAGCTGAATTTTGATCGCGACGCAGACTGGGATTACGCGACAATAGTTTTTGACAAGAAGAAAGACAAGCTAGAGCTTGTTGTTATGAACTTCAAAGAAAATCTCTACCAAAAAGATTTTGCAGCTGATTTTATTGAAGAAGTGAACGATGGAAAATTTCCA
Source organism: uncultured Candidatus Melainabacteria bacterium (assembly GCA_963922625.1). GTDB lineage: Bacteria > Cyanobacteriota > Vampirovibrionia > LMEP-6097 > LMEP-6097 > CAWUIS01. The sequence goes on from CAWUIS010000007.1 coordinate 7,236, forward strand.
ACAACTCTTGTTTTTGGTAAAAAACGTAAATCAATCAATAGTCCTGCCATACGCATCGTTGATTTCAACGACGAGTCTAAAATCTTGTATTTTGATTTTCAGTCAAAAGAATGGGAGCTGATTGGTCTGAATGACAACTAAAGAAAAAAAATTTGCAATTGTAACTGGCAATGGACTTGGCCTTGGTAAAGCAATCTCAGAAAGACTCGAGTCAATTGGCTACGAAAAGCCACTTGTCATAAGATCAAAAGACTACGATTTAAAGAGCTTAGAAGCCTGCAAGAGACTTGTTCAAGACCATATTGATAAATTCGGGCGACTAGATTTACTTGTCAACAATGTTGGTAACTATGTCGAAGGCTATATGGATGAAATTTCATACCATGATTTTGAGGATATGATTGATTCAAATTTCAAATCTGCCTATTACATGTCACGTGAAGCATTAGCTCATCTGCGCAAAACCAGTGCTTCCAAAATCATCAATATTGGTTACTGCGGTCTTAATAAACTTAGTCCTCCTATCAATGTCATAGAGTACCAAGCTGCCAAAACAGCCTTACTTGTCCTCACTAAAGGCATGGCCAAAGAAGAAATGCAAAACGGCATCACAGTAAATATGCTGTCGCCTGGTAGTCTTGAAAACACAGTAGAGGATGAATCTATAATTGAAAAAATTCCAGCTGGACGTCTTGCTAGCCTTGAAGAAGCTTGCGATGTTATAGAATACTTCCTAAAAAACGATTATATTACAGGGCAAAACCTAGAGCTGGCTGGTGCTAGAGCCCTTTAAATCTTACCTTTGAGCTTTACGTACTTAGCAATTTTCATATCAGCTATAGCTTCAATTTTTTCAAGCTCACTGTCTTTAACTTCACCGTCAACATTCAGTACCATTACCGCGCTACTAGATGCAGCTACAGTATCAGCTTGCTCTTCAGAGCTAGCATCAGTACGCCCAAGGTTCATCGAGCTGATATTAACGCCAGCATCCCAGAGAATCTTAGATACTTGAGCCACAATACCTGGCTGATCTTTATGAAAAGTCACTATCGAATGGTTTTCAGGTCTGATATTTACCGGGAAAGAGTCTATTTGCACAATAGCTGGAATATCTCCTTGAAGCACAGTACCTGCAATAGTTCTCTCATTAGCATCAGTCTTGATAGTAATTCTCACCTTATCCACGTAAGCACCTGAATCTTGGCATTTTTGCTCAACTACTTTAATACCACGCTCTTGAGCGATTCTTGGAGCATTAACAAAACTAACTCCATCAAGATTCACTGAGAGAATACCTTTCAAAATTGCAAGCTTCAAACCATCGATATTTTTATCAGACAACTCACCCAAAGCTTCAATCTCGATTTCTTTGATGATACCTGCAGTGATTTGTCTTGCCATCGAACCCATATACTCTGAAAGCCCTAGATAGTGCTTGATATGCTTAACCAAGTCTGGTCTTAAACCAGGAAGATTTACAGCAGACTTTGCAACGCCACCACCCAAGACATCACGAATCTGCTCAGAAACATCGATGGCAACATTAAGCTGAGCTTGACTAGTACTAGCGCCAAGATGAGGCGTCAAAACAACTTTATCACCGCATTCGTGTAAAGGAGACTCAGTGCATGGCTCGTTATCGTAGACATCAATAGCAGCACCAGCAACCCTACCAGTCTTGATAGCCTCAGCTAATTCAGCTTCATTGATTAAACCACCACGAGCACAGTTAATGATGCGGACATTTTCTTTCATTTTTTCAATACTTTCTTTGTTGATCATGTTCTCGGTTTCTTTTGTTCTTGGAACATGCAGAGTAATAAAATCTGAATTTGTAAAAATTTCTTCAAGCTCAACCTTTGTGAAACCCATATCTGCAGCTTTTTCAGAAGAGACATATGGATCAAAGCCTATTACTTTCATGCCAAGACCTAGAGCAGCACGCCCAACTCTCTGACCAATTTTGCCAAGGCCAACAATGCCAAGAGTTGATCCGTTAAGTTCTGTACCTACAAATTTAGATCTTTCCCATTTGTTTTCTTTGCATGATTTATCGGCTTTAGGAATATGACGCGCTAACGACATCATCAAAGCAACAGTATGCTCAGCAGCTGCAATAGTATTACCTTCTGGTGAATTTACTACTATAATACCTTTCTCAGTAGCAACCTCAACATCAATATTATCGACGCCCACACCAGCTCTACCAATGATTTTGAGATTAGCTGCCTGCTCCAAAATATCCTTGGTCGCTCTTGTTTGTGATCTAACCAAAAGAGCATCGTAGTCTTTGATAATTTGTTGTAATTCTGATGGGTCAATACCAGGTTTGTAATCAACTTCAGAACCTTGCTTAAGAATCGCAATACCCGACTCATTTAATTTGTCTGTAACCAAAACTTTTGTCTTCACCATGGGCTAAAGTTTAGCAAATAGCCACGTGATAATATAGATATATGAGTAATCTTGCTGGCAAAACAGTCATTCTGGGCATTAGCGGCGGTATAGCTGCCTTCAAAACAGTTGAATTAGTGTCTCAAATGAAAAAACAGGGTGCTGATGTTCATGTGATTTTGACAGAAAACGCAGCCAAATTTGTTTCTCCTCTCAGCTTACAGGTAATGAGCGGCAATAAAACCTATCCTGACCAAGACTCTTCTCAGATTGAGCATATTGAGCTGGCAAACAAAGCAGATATCGTCTTAGTTGCCCCAGCAACAGCAAACGCGCTTGCTAAGATGGTTACAGGCATTTCTGATGAGATGCTTTTTGATATTGTATTGGCAACAAAAGCGCCTGTTCTCATTGCTCCAGCGATGAACACCAATATGTGGGAGCATGCTACAACCAAAAGAAACCTTTCTGTTTTAAAAGATTCTTTGGGTTATCACTTTATAGATCCTGATGCTGGTGATCTTGCTTGTGGTACTGTCGGGCAGGGTCGCCTTGCCGAAATAGAAAAAATCATTTCTAAGCTAGAGGAGATAGCTAGCGGCATAAAAAAGCCAGCAAGCCAGCAGCAGCTGGCAACAGCCACACAGAAAAAAGCGACACCCTTAACAGTCTTAGCTCAGCAAGCCACTGAACCTGAAGTTGAAGACAAACCCAAAGAGAAAGCTATTGCAGGTTTAAGTGGCAAAAAGCTCATCGTAACAGTGGGAGCAACTAGAGAAAATATTGACCCTGTAAGATTTCTAACCAATCGTAGTTCTGGGAAAATGGGATTTGCAATTGCTAAAGAAGCCGTACGTCAAGGTATGGAAGTCTGTGTCATCACGACCATTGCTAATGATGAGCCTTGGACACAAAAAGCTGAGTTGATAGAAGTAGCAAGCCACGAAGAAATGTACAAAGCTATTTTTAATAATTTCGTCAAATCTGATCCTTACTCTAAGCCAGCTGATGCTTTAGTAATGGTGGCAGCAGTTTCTGATTACCGACCGCGAACTATGGCAGAAAACAAAATTAAAAAACCCGCAGAAGAAGCAAGCTCTGGTAATCCTATCAACGCCATTGTAGACATGATCAATCAGGCGAATGACAGATCTGGCAATATAACTATTGAGCTAGAAAAAACACCGGATATTCTTCAAGAAATAGCAAGAATCAAGCAAACTCACCAAATCATGGTTGGCTTTAGTGTGGAAACTGAAAACGTCATTGAAAATGCAAAAAACAAAGTCAAAAACAAAGATCTTGATTTTATAGTTGCAAATTCCCCAGAAGCTTTTGATACTGATGAAACCGAAGTCAGCATAATTGGTTCGGCTAAACGTGCTGGTCAAATGCCAATGATCACATCTCTTCCAAAATCATCTAAGGATAGAATCGCCCATAAAGTGCTCGAGTATACCTCGCTTTGCTTTAGCTCTGAGACTGCTGCAGTATGATAAAAAGTTTTAGCCTTGATCAAGCTCTCAATCCCTGGCTGCAAGGTGACTCTAGCTATAAAGCTGGTAAAACCTTTGAGTATGTCATCGAAAAATATGGCTTCAAAAGAGATGAGATCTTAAGACTAGCTGGCAACGAAGCAACGCTTGGTACTAGCCCTCTAGCAATAAAAGCAGCACAAGAAGCTAGCTTGAGCTCTAATTTCTACGATGAGCCTTACTCGGAGTCGCTAATAGAAGCGCTTCAAGAAGTCTTCAGCAAAGAAGGGTGCAAATTAAAAGAGCTTGGTATTGTCTGCGGCAATGGTATGGATGCCATTCTCGAGCACTGTTTTACTCTTTTCACCAAACCTGATCGCTCTATAGTTGTTGCTAGCCCTAGTTTTAGTTACTATAAATTTGCGGCTCAAAGACGAGGTGTTGAAGTCATTGATGCACAAAGACAAATTGAAGAGCTTGGCAAATCTAAACGTTATAAAATTGACGCTGAAAGCATTATCAAAACCATCCAAGACAATACCAGCTTGGTTTTCTTATGCACCCCTAATAACCCTGATGGGAGCGTTGTGAGCTTAGAAGAAATCAAAAAACTTGCTGACTACTGTCTTGAAAAAAACATCATAGTCTTTGTAGATCACGCTTATATAGAATTTCAAAACAGAGATATTTTTGATGCTAGAAAAATCATTGCTGATTATCCCAATATGATCATTGGCTATACCTTCTCAAAAGCTTATGCAATGGCAGGTTTTAGAGTTGGCTATGGTCTCATGCATAAAAGTATGCAGGCAAAATTTTTAAGCAGCCTTGGTCCTTTTTTAATCAGCAAGGCTAGTATTGCTGCTGCCAAAGCCGCTCTTTTGGACCATGAGCATACACAAAAAATCATTAATACCAACAAGCAAGAAAAACCTTTAGTTTGCCAAGGATTTGAAGATCTGGGCTACCAATATTACCAATCTGAAGCTAATTTTGTTCTTTTTGAAACCCAAGAAAACTCTAGTGAGCTTCTAGAAAAATTGATGTCAAAGGGCATCATTACCAGAGTCATGAGCCCTGGTACAATGCGTGTTACCATAGGTAGCCGACAAGAGAATCAAAGATTTCTTACAGCTCTAAAAGATGTACAGCTTTAAAAATTTCCTCCGAATAATTCTAGACCTAGCTTTGCTTGCAGCAGCTTTTATACTTGCAACCGTAGTACGTATCGAAGGAGATTTCTCAGGAACAGTAGCTGCCTTTCTCTGGAAGCAACAACTCTTACAAGTTTTACCTTGGGTTTCTGGTATAGAATTGCTGGCTCTATTTGTTTTTGGAACCTATAACCGCTTTTGGCGTTATACCAGTGCAAAAGATATAGTCCATTTAGCAAGGTCGCTGTTTATCGCAAGCGTATGCTTAATACTACCTAGATTCATGGGCTATAAACCTCAAGCTAACGACATTTATGCTTTGAGTTTTGGCGTTGTGGTAATCAATTTTTTAATAGGACTTGGTCTTTTAAGCGCTATTCGTTTATTAAGATCTGATCTCATTGAAAGAAAAAAAATCAAGAAGAGACTCAAAGAAGTAAATGCATCTAGTAAAAGAACTTTAATCATTGGAGCTGGTGAAGCTGGTATAGAAGTAGCTAAATCGATCCAAGCACATCCAGAGTTGGCTCTTCAAGTTGTAGGGATGCTTGATGATGATAGAAAAAAACACAATATGAAGCCTTATGCTGATATTAAAGTTTATGGCTTTATCAAAGACATACAATTCTGGTCAGATGAGTTGAATATTGCGCAAATTATTATCGCCATACCAAGCTTGAATCTTCAAACTAGAACAGAGATTTTCAGGCTTTGTTCTGAAACTGGATTAGATGTTAGAACCATTCCCAGTGTAGGACAGCTTGCAGGAGGCCAGGTTAGTGTTGAACAGATTCGCAAACTTAGTATGGAAGATTTGCTTGGACGCGAAGAAGTAGATTTACATGCACCAGACTTAGTTGAATTTTTAAAAGACAAAAGAGTCTTAGTTACTGGAGCAGGAGGTTCTATTGGACGAGAACTTTGCCTACAATTAGCTTCTTCTTGTCAAATTTCAGCTCTTTGCCTTTTAGGAAAAGGAGAGAATTCTATTTTTCAAACACTGCAAGACTTGAACGAGCTTGAAGGTATTTCTGAAATTGAAATATCAAAAAAAATTGTTGATATAAGAAATCAAAGCCGTGTTGATCAAATTTTTCAAGACTTTAAACCAGATATAGTTTTTCATGCTGCTGCACACAAACACGTACATCTCATGGAATTAAATGTTTGCGAGGCTTTTGAAAATAATGTACTAGGTACTAAAAACCTTGCCCAGCTTTCCGGGCAGCATAATGTATCGGCTTTTGTTTTGGTTAGTACTGATAAATCTGTCAACCCAACAAGCGTTATGGGAGCGACCAAAAATCTTGCTGAAAAAGTAACTTTACTCTGCTCCAAACAATACCCTATGACCAAGTTTACTGCCGTACGTTTTGGTAACGTGCTTGGAAGCAGAGGTTCGGTTATTCAAATTTGGCAACAACAACTACAAAAATCTTTGCCTATTACTGTGACGCATAAAGATGCTATTCGCTATTTCATGACTATCCCTGAAGCAGCTCAGCTAGTTATTCAAGCTGGAGCCAAGGCTAATAACGGAGAAATCATGGTTTTAGATATGGGTGAACCTATCAACATACACCGCTTAGCTCAACAATTCATCAGACTTTCCGGTTTTTCACTAGACGAAGTTGAAATAGACATTATTGGTTTGAAAGAAGGTGAGAAACTATACGAAGAGTTATTGACATCAGAAGAGTTTATTGACTCCAAACTCACCGAAAAAATTTACAAAGCCAAAATCAGTAACAACAATGACATTGATTTTAAAGAGTCCTTAGATTCTCTGGCTGAATTAGCCAAACGCAATCAAATGGAGCCAATGAAGGCTGCTATCTTCAAGCTAATCAACAAAATACCAAGCTGGACTTAGGGTCTAGCTTGGGCAGTTTTTAAAAAAACTTATAGGGAATAATGTCTACTGTGAATTTAGATTCTCTAAAAACAAGAGAAATTTTACCAACGGTACTTGTTGCATTGTTGGGACTTTTTTTTGCAGGATTCTCATCAAGCTTGCTTTATAGAGATCAAGTTAGCAAACACGAGTCTCATTTCAAGGAAACTGCTCAAAATCTATCCTCTGCTCTCATCGAAAAATTAGTTTCCAGGCTCAATATTTTGAAAGCTACTAAAGTATTTTACAAATCTAGTACCAAAGTAGACCCAGAGGAGTTTGAAACATTTGCAGAAACTATATTAAGCAATACTCAAACCAATATTCATGAGCTGCAATGGATACCTTATACAGAAAAAACACAAGAATTTGACTTCCAGCGACGTTACTCTTATCCCAAGCTGAGTTTGCTTTTGGAAAAATCACTGTACCTCAAAAAAAACATTGTAAGCGATTTCAAAAAAAACAAAAATCAGAATTATTACAGCTCAGTTTATAACTTAAAAGCTGGAAAAGACTACCTAGGAGCAGGTGCAACTCAAGTGCTTGCCAAACCTATCTTCAGTGAAAATTTAGAAAATCTAGAAGGAGTGCTACTGGCAACAGTCAATTTACCTAAACTTGTCGATAAAACTTTAAGTCAGTTTAGCCCCGGTATTAGAGTAGAGCTATTGGTCAATCTAGGGTCTTTGGAAAATACAAAGTATCAATCCATATACCAATCAGAGGATAAAAGCTCGCAAGGTCAAGGTATTGATGCTATATACACAAACAACTTTACTTGGGCAAATAAACAATATCAAATAGCTCTATCAACAACTGATGACTATCCTTTGAATATTAACCTTATAGGTCCTTATGCCATTTTTATTACAGTATTACTAATATCAGGCTTGATTGTAAAGCTGATATGGGACAGTACTTTAAGAACACTAGAAATTGAGCAAGCAGTAGAAAAACGTACTCTCGATTTAAAAAGATCAAATGAAGAACTTGATCGCTTTGCTTATATAGTTGCTCATGACTTTAAAGCACCTATTAGAGGAATCACAACCTACGCCTGGTTTTTACTAGAAGACTACGGTGATAAATTAGATAAAGAAGGGCGTGATCTTTTAGAAGATATTATTGCCCTGAGTAAAAAAATGACAAATTTGATGAGCTCTCTTCTAGACTACTCAAGGCTAGGACGTACGGATTTTGCATATCAGGAAACTAATCTTGATGAAGTTTTAAATGACGTAATTTTTTCCATCAACAATCTTATCCAGGAAAATAATGTCGATATTCTTAGACCAAAAAAACTACCTACAATCTATTGCGACAAAGTGCGGATCGGAGAAGTATTTCTAAACTTAATTACTAATGCCGTCAAATACAACGACAAAGAGCACAAAATGGTTGAAATTTCCTATGAAAGAGACCCTAGCAAGGGCATCATTTTTTATATTCGTGATGATGGCCAGGGAATGAGCGAAGAGCATTATAAAGTTGTTTTTGAGATCTTCAAAAGACTTGACCATAAAAGAAAAAATGATGGTACGGGAGTTGGGCTTACTATCGTCAAAAAAATCATTGAGAGACATAATGGTGAGATATGGGTTGAATCTAAAATGCAAGAAGGTTCAGTTTTCAAATTCACCTTGAGTAAATAAAAATTTATGAAAAACCAGATACTAGTATTAGAAGATAGCAAAATCGATTTCAAAATCCTAAAAAAGGCTTTTGACAAAAATAATTTTGAAGGCGAGTTGATTTTTCATCAAAACGCCGAAGAGGCTAGGAAATACCTCGATGATTGTCTAGGCAATGGTGGCCCAGCACTACCTCATATCATTCTTAGTGATCTAAATCTTTGTGGTACAAGCGGGTTAGACTTTCTAGAGAGTATCAGAGCAGAGCCAAAATTTGGTCCAATTCCGATCATAGTAGTCAGCAACTCAGACAACCCATCAGATGTTAAAGAAGCTTACTCTAGAGGAGCTTCTGCGTATCTTCTTAAGAAAGTAGATTTTGATGAATTCACCAGAGATATTTCCACTTTAATAAGCTTCTGGCTTGGAGACATGATTCTAGTACCACATCTGAACCATTAATATGATTCAAGAAAAGAGGTCTAAGCAATAGGAAACATTGTTTGTAGTTTCATCGCTAGGTTCATATCGCCCTTAATTTTGAGCTTACCTTGCATAAAAGCCATTTGAGAATTAAGTTTACCTTCTCTAATTGCCATCCAATCTGTATCAGCTAAAGCAATCTCTACAGATGGATTTTCAACGCCACCTTTAATAAGATTGCATTGTTGATTTTCCACTTTAAAGGCCCAAATACCTCCCTGATCTCCAGAAATATTGAACTGATAAGAAACACTCAAGCCAGCTGAAGCAGCAGGATTAAAATGTTTAGTCATTTCTTCAAAAACATCACCAATCTGAACCATAGGCAATATAGTAACATTAATAATCGCGTGACAAAGTGAAAGTTCATAAGGAATCAAAAAAATATGAGATTAAGAGAGTACGAAGCAAAACAGCTATTTAAAGAATCTGGAATTACAACACCACCAAGCACGGTGATCAAGTGTGCTGAAGAAGTTTTTTCACTGAAAAACTTTCCTTGCACATTAAAGACTCAAGTTTTAACTGGTGGTAGAGGCAAAGCTGGTGGTATCCAGTTTGCAGACAATGCTGAAGACGCATACAAAAAAGCACAAGATATTTTTAAACTAGAAATCAAAGGTGATATGCCAACGGCAATCTTGGTTGAGCCAAAAGTAAATATCAAAAAAGAAATTTATACTTCAATTTTGATTGATAGAGCTTATAGATCACCGATCATCATGGCATCTGCTGAAGGTGGTGTTGAGATCGAATCATCAGGCAATATTGAAATTGTACCTATCCCTAATGGACAGTACAGTCCATACCTAGGCCGCAAAATGGCTACTAAGCTTGGCTTCAAAGGTAAGGATGTATTGAAGTATGCAAACATCGTTAACAAACTTTGGGATGTTTACACAAAATACGATTGTGATTTGACTGAGATCAACCCACTTATCATTGATGGTGATGATAACTTTGTTGCATTAGATGGCAAGGTCACGATCAATGAAGATGCCTTGGGCCGTCAGCCACGTTTCGATGGCATGCTTGCTGAGCACTTAACTGATCTTGGTGAAAGAGAATTCAAAGGAAAAATGTGTGATCTAAATATCGTTGAGCTTGAAGGCAATATCGGTATCCTATGTAATGGTGCTGGTTTGACAATGGCAACTATGGATTTAGTTTTCCATCACGGCGGCAAGCCTTCTAACTTTCTTGATGTAGGTGGTGGTGCTAACAAAGACCATGTTGCACGTGCTCTTGACCTAGTTTCCTCTGATGAAAATGTCAAAGTACTTTTAGTAAATATTCTTGGTGGTATTACAGACTGCGTGGAAGTTGCAAATGCACTCAAGTACTACAAAGAAATCCGTCCACAGGCAAATATGGTTGTTCGTCTTGTTGGTAATAACGAAGCTGCAGCAGCTGAAGTTATGAATCAAGCAGGTATAGAGACAACTAACGTACTCGATGAAGCTGTTAAAAAAGCTGTGGCGGTAGCAAACTAGGATATTCAATTAAGGAGATTTAAAATGTCAGTATTAATAAACAAAGATACAAAAGTAATTGTTCAAGGTATTACAGGTGGTATGGGTAAAACTCATACTAAGCTTATGAAAGCTTACGGCACCAATATTGTTGGTGGTGTAACTCCTGGTAAAGGTGGACAAGAAGTCGAAGGAATTCCAGTCTTTGACTCTGTTGCAGAAGCAGTTGAAAAAACCGGTGCCAACTGCTCCGTGATTTTTGTACCACCTTACCTATGCTTGGATGCAACAATGGAAGCCATTGATGTTGGTGTACCACTAATTTCAGTGATCACTGAAGGCCTACCTCCTCAAGATGCTGTTAAGCTTCATGCAGCAGCAGATGCTAAAGGGGTATTGGTTAATGGTCCTAACTGCCCTGGTATCATCACTCCAGATGAGTGTTTGATTGGTATTCACCCTGGCTCAATCTACAAAAAAGGTAGAGTTGGTTTGATTTCAAGATCAGGTACTTTGACTTATGAAATTGGCTTAGGTCTTAAGCAATCAGACATCGGTATTTCAACTGCTGTTGGTATTGGTGGTGATCCAATCATTGGTATCGACCAGATCAAATCTCTTGAATTATTCGAGCAAGACTCTGAAACTGACTTGATCATTCTAGTTGGTGAGATCGGTGGTACTGCTGAAGAAGAGGCTGCTGAATACATCAAAGACAATATCAAAAAACCTGTCATTGGTTATATCGCTGGTAGAACTGCGCCTCCAGGCAAACGTATGGGACATGCTGGTGCGATCATCTCTGGAAACAAAGGTACAGCTGAATCAAAGACACAAGCTTTTGAAGCTGCTGGTGTTCAGGTTGCTAAGACACCTTCTGAAATTATCGAACTTGTTAAAGCAAAAATGCCTGCTGCTGTTTAAGCTTTCATGCGCGTAGAGATATTTCCAATAGAAGGTATAAGCCTTTGTGGTGAGCATCCTATTGCTGACCATATAAACTTGTCTGGCTCATCACCACAGCTTGGTTTTAATGCAGTTACTGATCTGTATAAAGCTAAGCATGACCCAAACGGGATTATTGTTGCTTGTCTGAAGCCAGGTACTAAACCGAATAAAGAAGAAGCGGAATTTTTAATCAAGCAAGGCGTAAAAGCTTACTCTTATTCCTTGCTTGAGCCTGCTTTATATGCTGCTGCTCGAGGTGAAATGATTGATGCCTATGGTTATGTCACGCGTATACCCAATGGCTTTAAACTTTATGCGGCAGCGGCTGGCTTTAAAGAATCCGGTAAAAAAGACCTTGGCTTAATAATTGCAGATGCTCCTTGTAAATGGGCAGGTAGTTTTACACAAAATAGATCAAGAGCAGCTTGTGTGGATCATAACTTTGCCATGCTCGGCAGCACTGTCAAAGCTTTGATCTGCAATTCAGGTATTGCTAATGCTTGTACTGGTGATCAAGGTAGGGAAGCTGATCAAAAAATGCGTCAAATTCTTGCCGAAAACTTTCCTGTATCAGCACATGAAACTATAACTGCAAGCACTGGCAAAATTGGTGTTGCACTGGATCTAGATTTGCTTGACCCGGTACTTAAAAACTTCTCTTTAGAGCAAGCTGGCTCAGCCCAAGACCACAACGACATATTAAACTTCGCCGAAGCCATACTCACAACCGATACTGTCATCAAAGTCTCTCAAGACAAGGCTTTCAATGTTCTCGGACTTGCTAAAGGTTCAGGGATGATCAACCCAAATATGGCTACTATGCTTGGCTTTTTGATCAGCGATGTCAAGTCTAGCTGTAATTACCAAGAAATTTTAAATAGAGTTGTTGCAAAGTCTTTTAATGCCATAAGTGTTGACGGCGATACAAGCACCAATGACATGGTCATTTTTATGACTAACGAAACAGGTAAAGAAGTTTCACCTCAAGAGTTTGAAACTAGTTTAGAAGAAGTATGCCTAGATCTTGCACAAAAAATCATGCTGGATGGTGAAGGTACACAAAAAATCATTAAGCTAGAACTAACTGGCTTTGAAGATGAGGATACTAAAACCATTGCTGATGAGATTTTAAATTCACTTTTGGTCAAAACCGCTATTTTTGGTCACGATCCGAATTGGGGTAGAATCATCTCCGCTCTTGGTAATGCCTATGCTAGGCTCAACAAAGATTTAGACCTGAGCAATATCTCTTTAGATATTTGTGCTAGCCAAGTCTATAAAAATGGCATGCCAACTGAGTTTGACAGAACAGAACTTGCTCAACTTATGCAAAAGCATAAATTCATAGAGATCAACTGCAGGCTAGAAAATCCTATAAAAAAAGAGCCAAAGATTTACTTTGGCTCTGATCTAAGTTATAAATACGTTGAAATCAACGCAGAATATTTTAGCTAGTCCTTTAAGACCCTTTAATGTCCTAAAAATCAAGACGAATTTTATCTACGTAAGTCCCATCTTCTCTCAGATAAATATTGAAGTAAAAGAGTTTACGTCCATCATTCAAGGTTTCTGCAAGGTTTTCATCGAGTAAAATTGACATTGGATTACTCCATGAATCTGAACTTCCTGTCATTGGTAGGTTTACACGGTTGCTAAAATCATTTGCAGTTCCTACAAATACAGAATTAGCTCCTCCTGGTTTAGTTGAAGCAAAGCCTCCACCTTTTATAGAAACTGAAACATTTCCACTCAAGTTAGCACCATTATCAATCACAAGACCATAAGTAAGATTAGCTTGAGCTGAATTTCCTTCATAAGATCCGTTATCTTCTACGAACATATATGTTCCACCATTAAGCACGTCTTGTTGCCACGTTGCATTTCCAGCAGATGTCGTTAGCTTGAAGTCTTCTGCCTCAAACTCAACTGGGTTATCAAGTGAGCTGATTTCTATATCCTCTCCTTCAATTCTCTCAAAATCAAGACGAATTTTATCTACGTAAGTCCCATCTTCTCTCAAGTAAATATTGAAGTAATAACGTTTACGTCCATCAGCTAAGGTTTCTGCAAGGTTTTCATCCAGAAAAACCGAAACATTTGACGTACTCCATGAATCTGATGTGTCTTTCAAATTTAAGATTCTACTATTACTAGGATCATTTGAAGTTCCTACATAAATAGCGTTTGAAGCTCCTGGAGAGCTTGAAGCAAAACCTCCACCTTTTACAGAAACTAAGACTTTTCCGCTGAGGTTAACACCATTATCAATCACAAGACCATAACTTAGACTTGGTGATTGGCTCGAATCACTATAAAGAGATCCGTTATCCTCGGTGTACATATATGTTTCACCATTTACCACAGTTTCTTCCCACATTATGTCTGCAGCAGTGGTATTTGACTTAAAGTCTTCTGCTTCAAATTCAACTGTATTAACTAGTGAGCTGATTTCTATATCTTCCCCTTCGACTCTCTCAAAATTAAGGCGAATTTTATCCAGATACGTGCCATCTTCTCTCAAGAAAATATTGAAGTAATAAAGTTTGCGTCCGTCAGCTAAGGTTTCTGCAAGATTTTCATCTAGAAAAATTGACACTGGAGTACTCCATGAATCAGAACTTCCTGGCATTGCTAGGTTTACACGACTATTAAAATCATTTGCACTTCCCACAA
>CAWUIS010000008.1:0-21289 GCA_963922625.1 uncultured Candidatus Melainabacteria bacterium
ACTTTTCATTTTCAATCTAGCCATGTTACCAGCTTGATGGAACTACCTTTTTACATACTCAACGGAGTGCTTGCTGGGGTTTTTGGTGTCTATTTCCAGCGTTCAATTATTTGGTCAATGGATTTTTATCGCAAAAATCTTGCGCATATCCCAGCAATTTACTGGGGTGGGCTAGCTGGCTTGATGACTGGGATTGTTGGCCTTTGGGTTCCACAAGCCTTAGGTGGCGGGCACACCACTCTTGAAGGTGTACTGGCAAGCGCTTATTCTTGGTGGGTTATTCCGGTAATTTTTATTGCTAAGTATTTTTTGACTTGCGTTGCTTATGGTAGCGGTGTACCTGGTGGCATTTTTGCACCCGCTTTAATACTTGGGGCACTTGGGGCTGCTATGCTCGGGCACCTTTTAGACTTAGCTTTTCCTGGTTTAGAAATTGACCCTGCTAATTTTGCTTTTGTTGGCATGGGAGGATTTTTTACTGCAATTTCTCGTGCTCCTATTACCAGTATTGTGATGCTATTTGAGCTCACTGGAAATTACCAGCTTGTTTTGCCAATGATGTTTGCCTGCATCATCGCCAATATCAGCGCTGAGCGCTTACGCGAAGGTAGTATCTATGAAAACCTACTGGATCGTGAAGGCATCAACATCAAAGAGTTTAGCCCACCGTCTTACTTGCAAAAATTTTGTGTTGAAGATGCCATGACTACTAAAGTGGATGTTGTGCGCCATGATATGAGCCTTGAGGAGCTGAACCAAGTATTTGAAAGTTCTGATCACAGCGGCTTTCCAGTATTAAACGAAAAAAACGAACCCGTAGGTGTCGTCACAACTCAAGACTTGCATCAGGTACATGAAAGTCAGCTTGATGAAACAACCAAGGTAGAAGAATTTATGAGTGCAGATTTGAAAGTGCTTTCACCCCATGACAATTTACACACTGCCATTTTAAATTTATACCAATTTAAAATCGGTAGACTTCTAGTAGTAGACGAAACAAAGTCCAATAAGCTTGCTGGCATTATTACTCGCTCAGACATTATCAACTTTGAAGCTAATCAAGAGCTAGATTATTAACATCCAAGCTATTCAAAACCTTCTTGAAATTGTCTGAAAAGAATCAAGGATTTATACTCAACGCTTGACTTGAGAATTGTTCTCAATTATAATGAGAACAATTCTCACCTAGTGAAGGGCTAATTAAAATGTTAAAAAACTTATTCCGTAATGAAATCCTAGAGCAAAATTTCACAGAAGCAGTTGATCTTTTCAATGAGAGCGATCTTAAAAGTTCTTATGAAATTTTGTTTGAGCTATGGCGCGATACCAAAAGACCTAATCGCAAATTATTTTTCCAGGCGATATTACAGCTCAATGCCTCACTTCAGTTACTAGAAAAACACAAATTTGCAGGTGCAAAAAGAGTCTACCTTAGCGCGCTCAAAAAACTTATGCCTTTTGCTGCTATGACAAAGCCTTTAAATATAAAAAAACTCTATTTTGATGTCTCATCATATTTTGATCAATACCTGCAAAACTATGACTCAGATTTTGGACCTGAATTGATTGATGTTAAGCTCGTTGATAAGCCCAAACTATGTTTCAATTTCTCCTCAAAAGAATCTTTTCAGCTTTAAGCCTTGTCATTTTTATTAGCTTTTTTACTTTTTCTGTGATGAAAATTGCTGGTGACCCGCTTGCTGACTTGAAACTTAACCCAGCAGTATCTGAAGCTCGCATCAAAGCAGAAGAAAAGAGACTAGGGCTTGATAAAAATTTTACAGAGCAATACTTAACTTGGGCTAGTAATATTCTTAAAGCAGATTTTGGTTTAAGCCAATCTAATCAAAAAGTCATAGAGTTAATAAAGCCCGCTCTTATAAATACTTTGATTTTGAATCTAGCTGCAATAAGCCTTACCTGGTTGATTGCGATACCGCTTGGAGTTTTTGCCGCTATCAGCAAAGACTCCTGGTTTGATAATTTACTAAGATTTATAGCTTCTTGTTCAATGTCTGTGCCTGGATTTGTTTTAGCAATTTTCCTTTTACTTTTTGCTCTTGGCACAGGATGGTTTCCTGTTGGAGGCTTGACTAGCAGCTTTCATGAGGAGCTTAATGGCTTTGATAAATTTATAGATATTTTGAGGCATCTATGCTTGCCAGTTTTCATTTTGGTTACTGGAGGTTTTGTTGCCTTGCAAAGACAAATGCGCGGTAATTTTTTGGACGTAATAAAAGAAAATTATATTCGCACAGCAAGAGCTAAAGGCCTAGACGAAAACAAGGTTTTATTCAAACATGCACTGCGAAATGCTATTAACCCACTAGTGACTATTCTTGGCTATGAATTTTCAGCTCTATTTGCTGGCTCATCACTTGTTGAAATGGTTTTGGCTTATCCAGGCTTAGGTTCACTTACTTTAGAAGCAGCCCGCAAGCTTGATGTCAACCTAGTGCTAGCCAATTTACTTTTGGGGAGCTTGATGCTGGTTTTAGGTAATTTACTTGCGGATTTGTTATTGATTTGGATAGACCCAAGATTAAGATCAAAAGCGATTTAGTAACAGCTTCATTAGAATTTTTCAACTTTATTAAAAATCCTAATATTATTAGAATTTTTCAATTCTAGTGAAAATCCTAACAATATTAGAGTTTTTAAAATTTACAAAAATTGGTAAGATATTACAATGCAAGAGTTTTCAAGGTCTGAATATAAAAAACTGAAAGCTGAGTTGGATCATAATCGAATAACAATTTTGCTTGGAGCAAGGCAAGTTGGTAAAAGTTTTTTGATGAACAAACTACGCAAAGAAGTTACAGGAGAGAGTTTTTTTGACTTTGAAGATCCAGAAACGCTGAGGTCTTTTCATGGTGATGATGAACATATTTTTAATATACTTAAAAATTCAGGCAAGTATGTTTTCATCGATGAGTTTCACTATATTGATAATATTTCACATATTTTCAAAGCTCTGTACGACAGAGGGAAAAGAGAGCCTCAAAAAGCCATCAAAATTTTTGCTTCAGGTTCATCTTCTACTGAAATTCATAAGCATCTTAAGGAGAGCCTTGCTGGTAGGAAACGTGAAATTATAATCCGGCCTTTGAATTTTTTTGAATACCAAGAACACGGATCCATAGAAGAGTTTCTAGTGTATGGCGGTATGCCAGGTGTTTATGAGCTTGAAAAACGACACGAAAAAAGCGAATACCTCAATGAAATTTTAAAAACCTATATTCAAAAAGATATTAAAGCTTTAGTCAAACAAGAGAAACTAAGTGCTTTTAATAAGCTACTTTACATACTTGCTGAAAACCAAGGACAAGTAACCTCACTGAATAGCTTGGCTAATGATCTAAGGCTTAAACACTATGAAGTGCAAGACTTTATTGATCTTCTCGAGCAAACTTTTGTACTTTATCCACTCGCATCATTCTCAGGTAATCTGAGTAATGAATTAAAAAAATCCCAGAAATACTATCTATATGATCATGGTATTCGCAATTTACTAATAAAAGATTTCAGCGCTATTAAAAGACGCAAAGACCGAGGAATTATATGGGAAACTTTTGTTTATCACTACTTACTCTCAATTCAAGAAGCTAATAATGAAATCAGGTTTTGGCGAACCAGTAGTGACTACGAGGTTGATTTTATCTGGCTGGAAGATAGAGTCCCTATTCCAATAGAGGTGAAAACAAAAATCGAAAAAAACAACATACCTCAAGGTATCAAAAAGTTTTTAGATGCTTACCCAAAATCAAAATTTGCAGCAGTTATTTTTGCGAGTTCTCGTAGTCTTGATGATAGTAATTTTGAAGCCGAATACAAAGGTCACAGGATTCGCTACATTAATGCTGCTGACCTCGAGTACTTAGGAGAATTGCTACAAGACTGACTTGGCTAAGGTGATAGCAACGTCTTCTATCTCGGGCACATTAGTACCAGGAAAAGCCGTAGTTGCAGCAGTACTGAGCATAATACTGCAGTAAGGACAAGCCACACTAACAGTATTAGGACTATGCTCATTGAGCTCCTCGTAACGCATCACATTTATGTGATTACCAGGGGTCTCGTACCACATCTGCGCGCCACCGCCGCCACAACAAGTGCTTTTAGCTTTTTCATTTTCGATATGATTCAAAGTGATACCAGGAATAGATTCTAGGATGAATCTTGGTGGGTCAAAGACTCTGTTATATCGCCCAAGATAGCAAGGGTCATGATAAGTAATTGTTTGCTCAACAGGTTTTTCTGGCTTAAGTTTAGCCTCTTGAATCAAATCAGCAAGAAGCTCGGAGTGATGTATGACCTCGACTCCTTCCAAACCAAATTCTGGGTATTCATTTTTAAAGGTGTTGTAGACATGCGGGCATTGAGTGATGATTTTTTTGACGCCATAATTAGTCAAGATCTCAATGTTTTCTAAGACCATTTCCTGGAAAAGCCCTTCATCACCAGAACGGCGAGCAAGGTCTCCAGAGCTTTTTTCTTCATTACCGAGTACAGCAAAATCAATACCAGCCCTTGTAAAGAGCTCGGCATTTGCTTTAGTGACAAGTTTGTTTCTATCATCGTAAGCTCCAGGACTACCGACCCAGTAAAGATACTCAAAGTTATTTTTGTTTTCACGAGCTAATTTTATTTCAATATCTTTATCAGTCTTAATTTCAGAGATCCATTTTTCTCTGTCATTAGGATCTAAGCCCCAAGGATTTGATTTAGTACGAACATTTTTTAAAGTAGCTTGTAAATTAGCAGGCGCCATATTAGATTGCAACAAGCCGCGACGCATATCAACAATAGTATCTACATGCTCAATCAAGACAGGACACTCTTCAACACAAGCATTACAAGAAGTACAAGACCATAAAACATCTTCACTAATATGAGAGTAAATCTCTTCTTTGTCTTCTTTCTGTGCAAGCCCTCTGATATCAAGCATCAAATGTTTAGGGGAAAGTGGCTTTTCAGAATTTTGAGCTGGACAGACAACATGACAGCGACCACAAGAAGTGCAGGCTTCAGAATCTAACAGCGTCTTCCATGAAAGATCGTCATAGCTAAAAACACCAGCCATGAAATCTTCTTCATCGACTTCCTTACCTTCAGCTTCAGCCTCCATTAGCTCGAGCAAATTGTACGGCGTTGACAACTGCCCTCTAGCTCTATTAGACCTGAAAAACATCGTCATTGGTGAAGTAAAAATATGTATAAATTTGGTGTAAGGCAAAAGAGCAATAAACAAGAAAGTCAAAATACTATGTAACCACCAAGTGATTTTGTGGCTCATTTTCAAATCTTCGACTGTCATGTATGAAATAAAACGAGCAAGCGTAGCACCCACTGGAGCATAATCTTCTATCTGATTGGTTGCAGCTTGACGCAAAGCTTCCAGAAAAAATCCAGAGAGCACAAAAGCAATAAGAAAAGCTGGTTGCACCCAATCATTTTGAGTATTGTCGAGGTATTTTGATTTAAAAATATAGCGGCGTGCGGTAAAGATGACAATGCCAATAAAAAGAAAAAGCCCACCTAGGTCAGCAAACAAACTTATAAACTTATAAAAGCTACCTTGGAAAAAATAAATACTCTTAAACACATGTTCTTGAATAGCGACAATGTCAGTAGTAATCCAGAGAGCCAGAAAACCAAACATCACTAGTAAGTGAGCACTACCAGGAGTCTTTTTTTGTTTGATTTTTTTCTGCCCTAAAGCAAAGCTGAGCATAGTCATCATGCGAGCACGCAAATCTTTAAAACGATTTTCTTTTAAAGCTTTACCTTTAAATACATGCTGTATTTTTTGATACATACCATAAACAAAAACTGCCATCGAAGCAGCAGCTAAAACATAAAAAATTACCGCCGGAGCGCCATGCCCGATATTCCACCATAGCTCTCTTGTCTCCAATAATGGAGGCTCTGGTAAGGCTATTGTTGTATCCACGTAGTAGATTGTAGGTTATTTGAGGTTTTTAGTAAAACAAAACTGACCATTTAATTAATATTATTTGGTGGTCATAAAACTTCATTTAAACTTTATGAAGTGTCTTCTAGTAAATTCCTGGAAATAGCGAAAAAAAGAACCATAATTTATGACGGTGCAATGGGCACTAGCTTGTTTAGCTACAATCTTGACGCCGAAGATTATGGCGGTGAGGCGATGGAAGGTTGCCCCGAGCAATTAAACTACACGCGCCCAGATATTATCAAGGAAGTACACCGTAAATTTTATGAAGCTGGGGCTGATATTGTTGAAACCAATACTTTTGGAGCATCCAAGCTGGTACTAGCTGAGTATGGCATCGAGGATAAATCCTATGAAGTTTCAAAATTAGCAGCTGAACTTGCACGTGAAGTTGCCAATGACTTTAATTCAAAAGCAACAAATGATGAATTGAAATTTGTTGCGGGTAGCGTTGGACCTGGTACCAAGCTTTCAAGCTTAGGAGATATCAGTTTTCAAGAGCAGTACGAGAGCTATCTGCCACAAATGAAAGGACTTATCGACGGTGGGGTTGATGTCATTTTGATAGAGACTTGCCAAGATCCTTTGCAAATCAAAGCCGCTCTTAATGCTGCCTTTCAAGCTTTTGAGGAGACAGGGATAACTTTACCTGTGCAAGTGCAAGTTACTGTGGAGACCATGGGTACGCTTCTTGTTGGTACCGATATCTCAGCGGCACTGACAACACTTGCCTCTTACCCAATAGATATCATTGGCATGAACTGCGCAACTGGTCCAAAAGAAATGCGCCAATATATCAAATACCTTGCTGAAACAGCACCTTTTATGATTAGTTGCTTGCCCAATGCAGGTATCCCTGAAAATGTTTGCGGGCACGCACATTTTCCATTAGGTCCTGAAGAATTTTCTCAACAGCTTTCTGGTTTTGTCAAAGATTTTGGTATCAATATTGTTGGTGGTTGCTGTGGTACCACTTACGAACATATCCGGCAGCTTAAAGATAGT
The DNA here is from genome assembly GCA_963922625.1 of uncultured Candidatus Melainabacteria bacterium. Lineage (GTDB taxonomy): Bacteria > Cyanobacteriota > Vampirovibrionia > LMEP-6097 > LMEP-6097 > CAWUIS01. The sequence continues at coordinate 6,980 of CAWUIS010000008.1, forward strand.
GTCAGCTCTTTAGCGACAAAGCGGCATAATCCTGAAACTAACGAGGTCATTGCGTCGGTTTCTTCTGTCTATAATTCTGTACCAATGTTGATGGACCCCAGCCCACTAATTGTCGGTGAAAGGACTAATGCTAACGGTTCAAAGCTTTTTAGAAACCTGCTTGGCGAAAGTAACTACGACGCTATTGTTGACATTGCCAAAGAGCAACTTGAAGAAGGTTCGCATGTCTTAGATGTCTGCACTGCCTATGTTGGACGTGATGAGACCAAGGATATGGTTGAAGTTTTGCGCCGTGTTAACACCCAGGTCAATATACCAATCATGGTTGATAGTACTGAATTACCGGTATTGGAAGAAGCCCTAAAATATATTACCGGGAAACCAATTATCAACTCTGTCAATCTAGAGGACGGAGAAGAGCGCGTAGAAAAAATTGCCAAACTCACTAAACAACATGGTGCTGCATTAGTTGTGCTTACCATTGATGAAGAAGGAATGGCAAAAACTGCAGAGAAAAAGATAGCAGTCACAGACCGGCTCTATGACCTGCTTGTCAACAAACATGGTCTTGATCCGCGCAATTTAATTTTTGATGCTCTCACATTCACCTTAGCTTCCGGGGATGAAGATATGCGCGATGCCGGTGTGCAAACCATAGAGGGTATAAGACTCATCAAAGAAAAATACCCAGAAGTCAAAACCATCTTAGGGCTCTCAAATATCAGCTTTGGTTTGGATGCCAAACTCAGACCCTCACTCAACTCGGTTTTTCTCTATGAATGTATCAACGTTGGCTTAGATATGGTCATAGCGAGTGCCCGTAAACTTATGCCAATTTCTAAAATTGAGCCCAAAGTAAAAGATCTCTGCCTAGATCTAATCTATGATAGACGCAAAGATGATTACGATCCATTGCATGCTCTTCTTGCTTGCGTCGAGGATATCAAAGCAAATAATGATTCGGGCAAAGATCCTTATGCAGATCTTGCAATCGAAGAAGTTTTAGCTCAGAGAATTATTGATGGTAATAAAAAAGGTCTTGAAGAGCACTTAGATATTGCATTAGAGGAGGGGCACAAACCTCTTACCATAATTAATGAGTTTTTGATGAGTGGCATGAAAGTTGTTGGTGAGAGATTTCGTGACGGTGAAATGCAATTGCCTTTTGTGTTGCAATCAGCAACCACTATGAAAGCATCGGTTTCACACTTAGAAAAGTTTATGGACAAATCCGAATCAACCGGCAGTAAAGGTTCTATAGTACTTGCAACAGTCAAAGGTGATGTGCATGATATCGGCAAAAACCTAGTTGACATCATACTTACCAATAATGGTTACACCGTCCACAACCTAGGTATCAAACAACCTGTAGAGGCTATTTTGGATGCAGTAAAGGAGCATGGTGCTGATGTAGTTGGCATGTCAGGGCTGTTAGTGAAATCCACGCTTATCATGAAACAAAACCTTGAAGTCATGAACGATAACGACATCAAGGTGCCAGTGATCTTAGGAGGCTCTGCACTAACCCGGCGCTATGTTGAAGAAGATTGCGCGCAGACTTACAAAGGTACTGTTTTTTATGGTTTTGATGCTTTTACTGACTTAAGCTTAATGGAAAAAATTTGTACTGGTACTGAACTGGAAGAAGTCAAAAAAGAATTTTACAAAACCAAAGCTAGCACTGAGAACAAAAATGCTGCAATGCAAATACCTCAAATCAACCCTGAAACTGATAGTCCTTACGATGAGGTCAATGTACAAAGAAATGTCATCGATACTTTCAGCTATACTGAAAACCTCTCACAGACTCCTATTCTTGCAGCTGAGTCTATTCCGCCTGCTCCTTTCTGGGGTGATAAATTAATTGACTCAGGCATTGATCTAGATGATGTTTGGCACTATATGAACATCGATGCCCTAATTATTGGCCAATGGCGTATGGGTAAAGGTAAAAAATCAGCCGAAGAATACAAGCGTCAAAGGCAAGAAGAAATCCTTCCTTTACTTGAAAGAATCAAAAAAGAGGCTAAAGCTGCTGGCTATATTCATCCAAAATTTGTTTATGGCTACTACCAATGTCAGGTTGATGAGAACAACCCTAACCGTTTGATAGTTAATACTGACAATGGTGAAGAAGAATTTATTTTCCCAAGGCAAGCAAAGGGAGACTTTTTGTGCCTGACTGACTACTTCAAAGGCAAGCAAAATTTAGTTGCTTTTCAAGTAGTAACCATCGGTGAGGAAGCTGCAAATTATATTGCAAGTCTTTATAATGCTGGCAACTTTGATGAGTACCTTTATCACTATGGTCTTGCAACTGAGACAACCGAAGCATTGGCTGAATATTGTCATGCACAAATACGTAAGGAGCTTGGTTTTGCTGAAGAAGACAGTGAAGATATGTTTAAACTTGTAAGGGGCGGCTATCATGGCTTACGTTACAGCTTTGGTTATCCAGCCTGCCCTCGTATTGAGGACCAAAAGCAACTTTTTGACTTACTTAAACCAGATCGTATTGGACTTGAACTTTCAGAAGAATGGCAAATTCATCCTGAACATTCAACTTCGGCCATCGTTGTACACCACCCTGATGCAAAATACTTCAATATAAATTAAGGACGTCCTATAATATATAAATGATGGAACCAATGAACACCATAAAAGCATTTGCCTTTGGTCTCAAAGAAGGCTTTGCAGATCTTATCAACTGGAATAGAGCTGCTCGCCAAAAACCTGCTGAGCCGGCTCAAAACAACTGGACCAAATATTTCATAAACCCCGAATGGCGTTTTTGGGCAGTACAAGAAGTAACAGCACAGGTAGTGGTGGTTTTGATTTTACTCATCTTAATAAGAGGAGGGGTTGGTGAGTTTCGTTATATTCCTTCTGAGTCTATGGAACCAACCATGCTAGTTGAAGACAAACTATTTGTAGAAAAGGTCTCAAGATTTTTCACAAAAGGCTACAAACGTGGTGACATTGTAATTTTCTATCCACCTGAAAATGCTACCGATGGTAAAGATGTCCTCAAATATGATCCTTTTAGTATCTTTGCCAGACTCACAGGCTTACCTTTTTTACCTCAAGCTGAAGCCTACATCAAAAGAGTCATCGGTGTACCTGGAGACAAATTACAAGTAAAGAAAAATGAAGGTGTTTTTATCAATGGTCAAAAGCTTGATGAACCTTATCATCATGGCAGTATAGATTTTTTACCTGAATACAGCACCAAAGTCATTGAGATACCTGAAGGACATTACTATATGCTTGGTGATAACCGTAATTACAGCTACGACAGTCATTATTGGGGTTTATTACCAGAAAGCAGAATCATTGGTAGAGCAGCTTTTATCATCTACAGACCTCTCAACGAAAAACCCAAAATCGCACCTGCCATTATAGATCCAAGCTTAAAGCCTTAATGTACCTCGCTATAGTACTAGTTCTAAGTCTTCTACTCTTTGTATTCGATACAGGATCATTTCCTTTAATCAGTCCTGATGAACCTCGCTATGCAGAAACAGCCCGCGAGATGATAGAGTCCGGGGACTTTTTGAGTCCAATTTGCAACTACTTGCCACGTTTTGATAAGCCAATTTTGTTTTATTGGCTTGAAGTATTAAGCTTTAAAGTTTTTGGGATCAACGAATTTGCTGCTCGCTTTCCGTCTGTTCTTGCAGGCAGTGGCATGGTTTGGCTTTCTTACATATTGGCAAGTCGTCATGGTTTTCCATTGTTAAGTGCTTCCATCACAAGTAGTACTCTTGTATTTTTTCTTTGCTCAAAGCTTTCAATCACGGATATGGTTTTGTGCTTTTTCATATCAGCAGCGCTTGTTTTTTTCTATCTTGGCTATTCAAACAGACTGGAGCGCAAGCAAAAATTTGCCCTTGGTGGATCAATTAGCTCCAAGTGGTTTATTAGTACTTGGATAATGATGGGATTAGGTTTTTTAACTAAAGGACCTATTGCTGTTTTCATACCAATATTGGTAATTTTTCTATTTTTATTTTTTGTCAAAGACCTTAGATCTTTTTTCAATCATACAAAGACAGAACTTTGGCTTGGTTTTCTTGGTTTTTTGCTTATTAGCCTACCTTGGTATGTTTATATCCATTTCAAGACTAATGCAGCTTTCACTCGTGAGTTTTTTTTCAACCATAATATTGAGCGTTACTTACAAGAGCATAGTGGTCATGGTGAGCCTTTTTGGTTTTTCCTACCTGTTTTATTGGTTTCTTTATTGCCTTGGACGGTTTTTTTACCACAGTCGCTCTTTTCCTTTGATTATTCGCAAAAATATAATCTACAGTCTAGTAAATCAGTCACACAGAGACTAATTGGTTTTTCGATCATTTGGTTTTTGGTTGTTTTTTTGTTTTTCAGTCTTTCGCAGACAAAACTAGTAACTTACATTTTGCCTGGAATTCTACCTTTAAACTTTCTTGTGGCAAGATGGTGGCATGAAAAATTCAAGAGCAGCAAATCTAGCGGCTATGAAAATATGGATCTAATTTTCGGTTTAGTTTTCTTTGCCGTCTTAATGTTAGGAGCACTAGTACTCTCTTTAACCGTGTTTAAGCCGGCTTTATTAAAACTCGATGCACATGCTTTCATACTACCAATCATCATCATCGCCTCTGTTTGTTGTGCCGCTAGCATCATTGCCATGACGGCAGCTTTACATCAAGCAGTAGTGTCTTTTAACTTTCTACTGTTTGCAAGTATTTTTTCTTACCTAGTTTTAAATCACTTTATTTTTAAACCTTATGCTCTTTACAGAGATTCTGGATCAAAATATTTTATGCAAAACTTAAAAGCCTCTGAAAAGCTTACAACCTTAAAAATTCATCAGACACGCTTTTGTTTTTACGGCAAAAGAAAAGTCGAGAAACTTGGTAAAAAACAGCTTTATTCATATCTCACAGAAAACACAGATGATGAAGTAAGGTATTTTGTGAGCAAACACCGTTATATCCAAGGTTTTGAAAGATTCCTAGACAAAAAAATAGCCCCCAGTATGAATGGTTCTGATTTGTTTATAGATTTCAAAAACAGCCCCAGACTTTTTTATGGCAAGGCTATGCTCTAATTATATCTTCTTGATAATGAGCTTAGGTTTCTTGACTTTAGACTCTGAAAATAAATAAGCATCTAAAATCTCCAGCTTTGCAGTTTCAAGTCCTTCTTCGCTGTTTGCTTGCACTGTAAAAAGCACATCATCCTTATTTACAGGATCGCCAATTTTGGCATTCAAAAGCAAACCAGCACTATGGTCAATATCATAACCGCCATCAGACCTAGCTTTATAAGCAAGTTTATGAATACTCTGCCCAATTTTCAGGGCGTCTAGTTTACTAACCCAACCGGCCTGGTCCGCTTTAATCTCAAGCTTGTACTTGGCTCTAGCAGCTTCTTTAATTGCCTTATAATCACCGCCTTGTGCTTCGATCCATTCTTGTAATTTCACGGAGGCTTTACCAGAACGAATAGCATCCTCTACTTCGATTGAACTTGAGATACTAGCAGCAAATTCTAAAACCAAATCCAGAAGATCACCTTTTTGCTCACCTTCAAGCACTTTGATTGCTTCTTCAACTTCCAAAGCATTCCCGATGGCATTCCCGAGAGGTTGATCCATATTAGTAATTAAAGCTTTGGTATTCAAGTTCAAATCTTTACCGATCTGCACCATCAACTTTGCAAGTTCTTTTGCGTATTTCAGATCCTTCATAAAAGCACCTGAGCCAAGTTTGACATCCAATAAAATATGCTCGGCTCCTGCAGCAATTTTTTTAGACATGATACTTGAAGCAATTAATGGGATCGAGTCAACAGTAGCAGTAATATCTCTCAAGGCATAAAGCTTTTTGTCAGCAGGCGCAAATTCTTCTGTCTGTCCAGCAAGAGCGATGCCTATTTCCATTACTTGTTTTTCTAGTTTTTTCATGGAGATATCAGTCTGAAAGCCTGGTATAGACTCAAGCTTGTCTATGGTGCCTCCAGTATGACCAAGTGCTCTTCCAGAAAACTTACTTACTTTAAAGCCAAGAGCAGCAAGTATTGGCATCAAGACCAAAGTCACTTTATCGCCAACTCCACCAGTACTGTGTTTATCGACATAGCCCCTTGCAATATCTTCTTCATGGCGGCGCAGAGTTAAAACATGACCACTATAAGCCATGGCTCTTGTAAGCTCAGTAGTTTCTCTATCATTCAAGCCATGAATACAAACCGCCATAAGCCAAGCACTAATTTGATAGTCTGGAATCGAGTCCAGGTTATTGATAAACCAAGTGATTTCTTCCAAGCTATGCTCAAGACCATTGCGTTTTTTCTCAATGAAAGCAATCATCTCTGTACTGGGAGCCAGTTTATGCAAAACTTGTGCCATAAATTTTGAGCCTTAGCCTAGTGCTGCTGCACCACCAACAATCTCTGAAATTTCTTGAGTAATGCTTGCTTGCCTTGCTTTGTTGTATTCAAGAGTGAGCTTTTTGATGAAATCTTTAGCGTTGTTAGTCGCATTACTCATCGCTGTCATTCTTGATGCTAGCTCGCTTGTTGTTGATTCCATAAGTGCTTGAAAAATGGAATTTTGAGTATACATCGGAGCTAAAGTATCAATTAAAGTTTGCGCATCAGGCTCTAGTAAGGCCTCATTATTACTGGCTTGCTTACCTGCTTCTTGAGACTCGGGCTTTTCGATTGGCAAAAAGCTTTTGCACTCAACTTGATTTGCAATAAGTGAGATAAATCTAGTGCTAATCAGCTCAACTTTATCTACCTTTTTATCCAAAAACAATTTAATAGCCTGCTCTGCGATTAATTCAGCTTCTTCGCTGCTTGGAATTGAATTTAAATTCATCAATGAATCTATGATTTCAGCACCATGCTCATCAGGATTTTTGGTGAAGGCATTTTTTGTTTTTCTACCCACTGTAATAAGCTTTACTTCTTTACCAGCATCTTTGAGTTCCTGGATTCTTTTATGCGTGGCTTTGATGATATTGGTGTTATAAGCACCGCAAAGACCACGATCAGAACTGATAGCAACAAGCAAGATTTTTTGTGGATTTTTTACCGAACTAAAAAGCGGATTTGCTTGAATATCATCTTCAGAAAGCGAGCTGCAAAGATTTGCAAAAAGCTGGCTGATTTTCTCCGTAAAAGGTCTGGTTGCAAGTAATCTTTTCTGCATTTTATTGACCTTAGCTGCAGCAACTAACTTCATCGCTGAAGTAATTTTCATGGTCTTTTTTGTAGACTTGATTTTTACTCTAATTTCTTTTTGGTTAGGCATAATTAGTTATGAAGTCTAAATTATACTCAAATTAGCTCATTCTTGGAAAGTGGATTGACAAAACCAAGCACGACATAGTATAGTTATCTTTACCTTAATATTGTTAACAAGGAGAAGACAAAATGAGAATCACAGCCCCAGCAACACCACCTGCAAGTACTACTTCAAATCAGCCTAATGTAAGTCTCAAACAAATTGAATATTCACCATCTGAGTCTTACGGACCGGGAGGTCTTTTAGATATTGAAATGCAAATGTCCCCAAAACTAGGTAAAGGGGATCGTGGCAAAGTCAGAGACGACATTTTGCAGGCATTGCAAGCTATAGGTCTAAACATTGATCGACATTCAGCGACTCTTGGTGGTAATCCTTCCCAGCAAAATACGAAAATACTCTCTATATCACAAAATAATCCCAATCCTGAGCAGCTAAAGCTCCTCAATAACACTGGTGAGCTTACAAAAGTTGTAAATACTGTGTTAGAAAATTATTCATAACTCAAAAATAGCCTTTTTAACGCTAAAACCAGCCTCAATCAAGCTAGCTTCAGCAGTCTTAGCATCAACGCCTTTGATTTTCATTATCAAATTAATAGCTCTAGCTTTTAGCTTCTCGTTTGAGACTTTGAGATCAATCATCAAGTTTTTATAAACCTTACCAAGCTTGACCATCAAAGCTGTGGATATGATATTCAAAACTTCTTTTTGTGAAGTGCCGGCTTTAAGCCTAGTACTACCGCTCAAAATTTCAGCTCCAGTATCTAAGAAAATTTTATGCTGAGCATGCTCGAAACTTTGAGCCTTTTGATTGTTAGCAATAGCAATGGTGAGCGCTCCTTGATCACGCGAAGCTTTAATTGCATTAATAACAAAAGGTGTTCTACCACTAGCGCTAATGCCAATGACAATATCATTAGCACCAATATTTTTAGCTGCAACAAGCTTTGCCGCCTCGTTGCTTTTATCATCCTCAGCGCCTTCAACAGCATCTTTGATAGCCTTATCCCCCCCAGCGATAATGCCCTGAAACATCTCCGGCTCAGTAGAAAAAGTTGGCGGGCACTCACTAGCGTCAAGCACAGCAAGCCTACCCGAAGTTCCAGCCCCAAAATAAAAAACTCTAGGATTGTCACTTGCCTGAAAAACCTCATAAATAGCATCAACAACGAGAGCAATTTGCTCTTTAGCCTCATTCAGTGCCCTGGTCACATCCTTACTAGCATCAACAAAAAGCTCAGTGATTTCAAGAGAACTCATTTGGTCTAAATTTTCAGACTTGTTATTAGCTTTTTCTGTGCTTAGTGATTCAATTGACATAGAGATATCTTACAGCTCATCAATAATCTTATAAATTTATTAACCAAAACTACTTTGTAATATTCGGGACCTAGGATTATTATATGATCAATCAAATTGCACGTGCCATTCAATCAACACCTGTACCTGGTCTTAAAACTGCATCTAGTGAAGTCGTTGAAGTGCAAGAGGTACAAGATTCTGAAGTGGAACCCAAAGGTGTAAACTGGCTTCTTGAGAACTTACTCAACAATGGATTCAAACATCCAGTTGCTGCAGTTGAAGCTTTAACTGCGATTGAAAGAGAATTTCGTGGCGCTGGTCACAGTCGGAGATTAGTGCATAGTGATCTAGGCTTTTCAATAAAACTCAACGGTAAGGATATCTCAAGGGCTGAGATTGATAATTTTCGATACAGCCCCAAGTATAAAGAACTTTTTCTAGAACTTGCAACAGAGCTTGAAACAAATGATAGTGATACTAAAAGAAACCAAGCTGAAATCACTAGCTTTGACTTTGTTCTTAAAAACTTAGTCAATAAAGAGTTTAAAAATCCTCTAGCTGCAGTAAAAGCGATAGTAACTCAACCACAAGAGTTTCATGGACCATACCGGAAATTATTAGACGAAAACAGAGATTTTGTTGAATTTAGTAATGGTGACGCTATTACAAATTTCGCAACTAAAGATTTAGTATTTAGCAATGATGACTCCAAATTACTAATTGAAATAGCCCAAGAATTTGATGAGTTGATGAAATTTTCACAAGCTGCAAAAGAAGAGATGTCAGGCTTTGATTTTGCTTTGAGAAATTTATTAGAGAATGATTTTAAAAATCCTAGAGAAGCAGTAGCAGCTCTAGTCAGTGATGACAGGAAATTTTCACAAGACTCTTTAGTAGATTCTAATGGAGATTGGGTTCTAACAAAAAGGGACGATAAGATTCCTAGATCTCTAGTAGAAAACATCAAATTCACAACAGAAACTAAAGAGCTGATAACCAAGATTACATCTATTTTGACTGACAATGAAATACCACAAAACGCGGTCACCGTCTTCAAAGATTTTTTAAAATCTGGTTATCAAGAAAAAGATTATACAAAGCTCGAGAGTCAACTATCTGACTCAAATATCTTACCAGATAAGTATCGTGGTCGCTTCGCAAGCCCAATTTTGAATACTGCAGCTAAGTTTCAAGAATTAAAAAAGCAATCTACTATTAAGCAAAAAATCTGCGAAGGTATTGAGGCAGGTTCAGATACATTAAAAGCAGATCTTGAAGTTTTCCACAGCAAAAATCCTAGTACTCGTGATTTAAAAATATACGGCAAACTTGGGTTATTAATAGAGCAAGCAAAAAAGAGAAATATAATTGGCACCTCAATAAAAGGTTTAGGTAAGTCTTCTGCTACTAATGTACTAGAGTATTTAAAAGCTCTTGAAACTTTAGGAATGGGACAAAGCGCCAAAAATCTTTCTACAAGGATAAGAGATCTTGCATATCAAAGAGAGTTCAATGCTCTACGTGAAAAGTCAATGAACTCCTTGAGAAAAGATGGTACTGCTGAGCAAATTGACAAGCTGTTTGATGAATCACCCTTATGGCAGATAGCTTCTCAAGGTGAAACAAAAGCGCTTTATGGATTGAAAGCTAAATTTCTTAGTTTACATAAAAGAATTAGTGACTTTGACGAAATATGGCAGCGTGGTGGAACTACTGCTAATAGTAGTACATCAGCAGAAGCATTAGCAGGAGAAGCTCGGGTCCGTCGTCAATAGTCAACAAGCAAACAACTAACTAAGTGTTGCTTCCCGCCCCTAGAAGATTTAAGCTCAGGACTTTCTTGAGAACAGCGTGGCTCAGCTATGGGGCACCTGGTATGAAAACTACATCCTGAAGGGATTTCAGTGGGCTTTGGTATCTCACCTTCAAGAAAAATTTTTTCTCTGTCTCTTTGACGCGGATCTGCAACTGGAGCAGAAGCTAAAAGGGCTTTGGTGTAGGGGTGTCTTGGATTTGCGAAAATCTCTTCTTTGCTTGCAATTTCGGCAATTTGTCCGAGGTACATAACTGCAACCCTGTCAGCAATATACTTTACTACGGCAAGATCATGAGCAATAAACAAAAAACTAATCCCCATTTCTCTTTGAAGTTTTTTTATGAGCTCAAGAATTTTCCATTGCACTGCAACATCAAGAGCACTGACAGCCTCATCTGCAATTATAAATTTAGGCTCTAAGGCAAGGGCTCTAGCGATACTCACTCTTTGGTTTTGCCCACCAGAGCATTGATGCGGATACTTCTCTAAAATACTTTCATCTAGCTCAACTAAGCCTATAAGCTCTTTTACTCTAGCTTTGATTGCTGCAGCATCTAGCTCATTTTTTTTGTGCACTAAGAGCGGCTCGGCAATACTATCAAAAATTTTGTAACGCGGGTCAAGGCTGCTATAGGGGTTTTGAAAGACCATCTGCATTTCCTGCCTCAGCTCTCTCATCTCATTTTTGTTTAAATCAAAAATATTTTTACCTTCAAAAAAAACCTTGCCAGAATTTGCTCGGATCAAGTTGAGTATCAATCTTGCACTGGTTGATTTACCACAACCTGACTCACCCACCAAAGCAAGACATTCACCTTGGTAAAGCTCAAAGCTAAGATCACTAACAGCCTTTAAAGTTTTAGTAGACTTTCCAAAAAAGTTTTTTTCAACAACAAATTCTTTGCTGAGATTTTCAACTTTTAAAAGAGAAGCTTCAGTTGATTGCATTTATGATGTCACCAAGTATCGCTTCTTGCCCAATAGCCATTAGATGAACACCTTTGATTGGAGTTTGTTTGAGGTGTTGCACTAGCTCAGCAGCAAGCTCAAGCCCGCATTTTTGCTGCTTTTGCTTTGCTTCATCTGATTCAGGATCAAGTCCAGCAAAGGATGCCTTCATAGCTTCCATATGTGATTCTGGCACCGTCACTCCCCAAACGTTTTTGTTCATGAACTCAGCTTGTTTTAAAGATTTTAAAGGAGTTAAACCGAGCAGGGTTTTTGCAGCGATATCATCACCAATGGATTCAACAAATTGATCAAGCTGCTCTAAATCGAAGCAAATTTGTGTCTGAAAAAACTCCACTCCAAGGGCCATTCTTCTATCCATAGTTTCTCTTTGACTTTTCAAATCTGGTATACCAGGGTGAGCAGCAGATCCAATACAAAAATCAGCACCACCTTTTTTGAGCTCCTCACCTTCATAGTTTTTGTTAGATTTAATAGCTGCAATAGCCTTAATCAAATCTTCGGTGGCAAGATCAAAACATTTTTCTTCTTTTAGTTCTCCTTGAGGAGGATCTCCTCTTAGCGGTAAAAGATTTACAAGCCCCAAAGCAGCACCACCCAACAAATCAGATTGTAAAGCAAGGCGGTTTCTATCACGGCAAGTCATCTGCCAAATAGCCTCAATGCCAGTTTCTCTTTGAATAATGTGACTCAAAGCAAGCGAGCACATTTTCATTGCAGCACCTGAATTATCAGTAATATTAATGGCAGAAACCAAGCCCGAAAGTTTTTGAGCATTGGCTAAAGCAAGACTATAATCAGCTCCTTTAGGTGGGTTGATTTCAGCGGTGAAAACAAAATCTTTGTTTTGTAAATCCTCTCTTAAACTCATTCTGACATTGTATCAGGTGATACCTGTTCATATTTTTTAAAGCATAAGCAGGGCTAGATCCATTAGAATTAATAGACAATGGGTCTTTTTAATAAGTTTTCGAAAAATATAGGTATAGATTTAGGTACTGCAAATACTTTGGTATGCACTCCTGAGGGTGGCATTATTCTCAGAGAGCCAAGTGTTGTTGCAGTAAGCCGCGATAGCGGTGAAGTGCTTGCAGTTGGTGAAGAAGCCAGAGCAATGATTGGCAGAACCCCAAATCACATTATTGCAACGCGCCCACTAAGAGATGGTGTCATCGCTGACTTTCGTCACGCTGAAATGATGCTGAGATACTTTATGGAAAAAGCTCAAGGCAAAAGTGCTTTTAAGCCTTTGAGCAAACCACGTATCGCTATTGGCATTCCAAGTGGTATTACAGAAGTTGAGAGAAGAGCGGTGCGTGAAGCTGCCGAAAACGCTGGTGCTGGTCAAGTATTTTTACTTGAAGAGCCGATGGCTGCTGCCATTGGTGCTGGTCTTGCTGTTGCTGATCCAATTGGTAGCATGATTGTTGATATCGGCGGTGGTACTACTGAGGTTGCTGTTACTTCGCTGTCCGGCATTGTGATTTCTGAAAGCGTTCGTATTGCTGGAGACGAACTCAACGAATCAATCATTTCTTACATGAAAAAAGTTTATAACCTAGCTATTGGTGAAACTACTGCTGAAACCATTAAAATCAAACTCGGCTCTGCTTTCAAACTAGATGATGCAAGCGAGCAAGACCAACTTGAAGTCAGAGGTTTAAACCTACTCAACGGCTTACCTCGCACTGTTTTGATATCTCGCCCTGAAGTTCGCGATGCTATGTCAGAGCCGCTACAGTCAATTGTAGAGTCAGTAAAAAGAACCTTAGAGAGAGTACCTCCTGAACTTGCTGCTGATGTTTATGACCGCGGCATTGTCCTAGCTGGTGGTGGCGCGCTTTTAAAAGGGCTAGATGAGATGATTAGTCACGAGACAGAGGTTCCGGTACATATCGCTGATGATCCACTTTCTTGTGTGGTTCTTGGTGCTGGTAGGGTATTAGTGGATAAGTCTTTACGCCGTGTTCTTGATATTGCTGGCGAGCCTGCGCTTTCGTAAAAGATGATCTCGATTAGGTCTATTCTTATCCCCTTGATTGGTGTTTTGGCCCTTTTATGGGTTTTTAACCGCTCTATTAGTGCTATTGGTTTATTTGTTTACCGCTTTACTGGTTCGTATTTTTACAGCACCATACAAAATCTTAAATCCACCCAAAAAGAGGCCAGCGATCTTTTAATTGCGCAAACCAGAGTTGAGGACCTCGAGAAAATTAATCGTGAGCTGATTCTAGAAAACGAAAAGCTTAGTGCCGAAAACCAAAAAATCCAATTTCTTGAAAAAGCCCTAGATTTCAAAAACAATTTTGCCTACCAAACTATCACAGCAAGCGTCATTGGTAGAAGCCCTGACTCTTGGCATAAACAACTCATACTCAATAAAGGCTCTAAAGATGGTATCAAGCTTGGCAAAGGCGTTGTCACTGAGAAAGGAGTAATTGGCCAAATCCAAAAACTAAGCTCTCATTCTTCGATAGTGCAGTTGATTCATAACCCTGATTGGCGTATGGGAGTGAAAATAGACAAGCTAGATCAATACGGTGTCTTGAGTGGCAATTACCCCGAAGCACCTTTCTTACAATTTATTACTGTGGATACCGAGGTTGAGCTTGGCGATAAAATCAGCACTTCAGGTATTTGTATAGATGCTGACAATTGCCCGTATCCTGAAAACTTTCCTGTTGCTAAAGTGATTTCAGTAGAGCGTGATCCAAATGTTGTTGACCTTGTTGTTAAAGTAGAGTTTTATGAAGACTTGAAAAATGTCAAAGAAGTCTTTGTCCTGAACTAGATATCTTAAACGTGTTATCATCCTGAGTATGATTGATCAAACTGATTTCTCAAAGGCATTTGAGAAATTCTCAAAAAACCCTGAGCTAACAAGTACTGGACTCCAAGATGTGGTACTAGGACTTGGTCATTAC
>CAWUIS010000009.1:0-20406 GCA_963922625.1 uncultured Candidatus Melainabacteria bacterium
TGGTCAAAGAATTGCTGATAATTTGCTAGAAGCAGGTTATTTACAAAAATCCCAGCAAACTAAATGAAAAAAATTGCACTAGTCATTTCACTCTTTTCTATATTTATCTCTGCTGGGATCTACTTTAGTAGAGACTATCAGTACGAAAAATTTCTGATCGAAGATAAAAAAGACCTTGTAAAAAAATATAATGTCAACCTGAATCTAGCTATCTGGCAGGAGTTTGACAATCTGCCTGGCATTGGTGAAGTGATTGCAAAAGAAATCATCCAAGACCGGGAGACACGGGGGCGTTTTAATACCATCGAGGATATCAAACGAGTTCATGGAATTGGTGCAGCTAAGTTTGCAGCGATTAAGGACTATCTCACCCTAGAAGTAGACTAGACCTGTTATCATGTTTTTTTGAGCCTTAAGGGCTGTGCCACCTTATGATTACATTCCAGGAAATAATATTCAAGCTTAATCACTACTGGTCTGAACAAGGCTGTGTCATCATGCAACCTTATGACACCGAGAAGGGTGCTAGTACCATGAACCCTGCAACTTTTTTGAGGGTACTGGACAATAAGCCCTGGAATATGGCTTGCATCGAGCCCTGCCGCAGACCCACCGATGGGCGCTATTGCGAGAATCCAAATCGTCTACAACACTATTTTCAGTACCAGGTCATCATGCAACCTAATCCTGCTAACACCCAGGATTTATACATCGATAGCCTGAAAGTTTTGGGCGTCGATCCAACTGAGCACGATATTCGCTTTGTGGAAGACAATTGGGAGAGCCCGACTCTGGGTGCTTGGGGCTGTGGCTGGGAAGTGTGGCTCAATGGTATGGAAATTACTCAGTTTACATATTTTCAACAAGCAGGTGGGCTAGAGATCAAGCCTGTTGCTGTAGAGCTGACCTATGGTCTTGAGCGCATTGCCATGTACCTTCAAAAAGTTGATTCTGTCTTTGATTTGGTATGGCACGAACACCAAGATCAGAAAATTTACTACAAAGATATTTATCACCGTAATGAAGTCGAGCAAAGCAAATATAATTTTGAAAAAAGCGATGCAACAAAGATTCTCTCTCTTTATAAAAGCTATTTTGATGAGGCTCAGCAGTGCTTGGAAGCCAAGCTACCAATTCCAGCCTTTGACTATATCCTAAAATGTTCGCACTCGTTTAATCTCCTTGATGCTAGAGGCGCTATCAGCAAAGACGAAAGACAGAAATTTATTCTTGAAATTAGGTCACTTGCTGAACTTTGCGCCAAGCTCTACGTCTTATAGTTTTGTTAAAAATTTTAATCGAACGATAATGTTGACTTGCTAAAAAATCAGCATGAATTTAAAGCATTTAGACAATATCAACCTAGGCAAATTAGAAAAACGTAAACAGACAGAAAACAACAGACTTAATGATGTTTTAGGAAAATTAACTGGGCCAGATATAAGGTCAAAAATCACTGGAAGAATCCAAGAATTTCAACCATTAGAGAATATTGTTACAAAAATCCAAAACGTACCAACTTTAAGCGAAATCGAAGAAAAAGTTACAGACACTTCAGACTCAGCGCAAGCTGCTTTAGGTGATCTAATTACAGCACTTGAAGTTAAGCAAGAGCAAGCTGGAAATTATATCAGTGGTATCACTAATGCCCAGGAAGAACACGATCTTCAAGAGATGCTAAATACTGCCGAAAGCGATATTCTGGCAATGATCCCTAGTGATGAAGAAGCTGCTGAAATGGTTTCAGAAAAATTTGACGCTCTTGAAGCCAAAGTCATAGATGCTATTCCTGATTCAGATCTTATAGCATCACATGTAAGTGAAGCCTTTGATGACATTGAGCAAACACTTACTATGGAAAAAATGCCTAATTTTGATCAAATTGACCAAAATATCGCTAATCAATTTGACCAACTAGAAGCAGCCATTATTGAGGCTGAAAGCGAAGAAGCACTTACACAAGTTATTACAACTGGTTTTGATCAATTTGAAGAAGCTGTACTTGCTCATATTCCTGATGGACTTCCAGCCATCGAAGAGGATATTACGAATGCGCTTAATCAAGCAGAAGCAGATTTGCTTACAGCGATCAATGAAGGGGCTAGTTCAGAAGAAATTTTAACTATGCTTGGAGAAATAGAACAAACTATTGTTGATACTACTCCAACAGAAGAGGAAGTGGCAACGCAAATTACGAATAAACTCAACCAAATCGAAGCGACTGTGCTTGAAAATATTCCGGACATGACTAAAGTTGAGAGCAAAGCAACAGAAGCTCTTGGCAATTTAGAAGAACGGGTATTAGAAAGATTACCAAGTTCTGAAGCTGTAGAATCAGCTGTTACTGGTGCTTTTGACAAGTTTAATCAAGCAGCTTTGTCGTTTGAAGATCGAACAAACAATGCAGTAACAACACTGGAAACAGCTCACGCTAAGATTGGTCAAGCTATTCAGCAACTTGAACAAAACCAAGTAAACATCGAAGAACTAGAGCAAAGTATTCTGGAAAAATTACCAGATTCCGAGAATATTGAGGCAGAGATTCAATTAAAATTTGACGAGCTTGCAGATATTCAAGCTCAAAACGCAGCTAAACTTGATGCTTTGGAACAAGAGGTACTTGAAACAATTGAGTCTTCACAGCCGGTAGCTGACTTTATTGAAGAAAGTTTTGACAAACTTGAAGAAACAATTTTAGCTGAAGTCCCAGATTCAATGTCAGCAACGGAAGAGGCTATATCTGAGGAACTTGCTGCAATAGAAGCACAAATTTTAGAGACTTTGCCTGACTCAAGCGATGTCGCTGCAAAGGTTCAAGAGGCTTTTGCTAAAGCGAGAGCTGCTCAAGCAAAAGTTACTCAGAGTCTGAGTGATTTAGAAGAAGCTATGCTAGATAAAATTGATTAAGGGAGTCAAGACAAAAATCCAAATAGACAAAGAGCTATAGCTCCTGGAGACGAAACTAAAGTATTGTCTTTTACGATATAAGCATCTTCTAGATCTTTGACTTGGTTATTTTTTTTTGATTTCCCACCAATTTCAAAGGTGTAAGCTCCACATTTCATATCACCTTTTCCAGAATAAAAAACTTTATAACCAGCATCCTCGAGACTACTCAAAACAAACAGCTCTCTTAGCATTCCGAGCTGTGTTTCTTTTCCGATTGCTTGATTAATGGCATAAGCTAAATTGGAATTATTGAAGTAAATCTTTTCCGCGTTACGGATTAAAGAATGCCCTTGTTTATCATTGAGAAGATAGCGCAATAGCCCACTCTCTCGAAGCATTTCTAGATATTCAGAAGTAACAGTGTGATCTTTACCTAAACTACTTGCAAGCTGATTGATACTAAAGCCACCAGGACTTGAACTGGCTATGAAGTAAAGAATTTTTTTTAATACCGGAATATTAGGTGTTTTTAAAGAATAGAAACCACCAATGTCTTCGTAAATAACTTTTTCTGTAGTATTAACTAAGGCTTCTGTATAAGCTTGCAGTGTTTTCAGTTCAGTAAAAATTGGATAAAAGCCACCTTTTAAGTAGTCTTTAAAATGCTTGAGTAATTTGGGAGTTTGCAATATGTTTTGGCTATTTTTCCCTGAGACAATTTCTTCAAGACTTAGTATCGGAAAATTCTCACCAGTTTTAAGTTCTAAATACTCTCTAAAAGAAAAGCCTGACATCTTTTTCAATGCAACTCTTCTTGATAGATCATATTTACCTTTCATTAGATCGATGCTAGAGCTACCTGAAAACATCACTTTAAGTGAAGGATATGAGTCATAAATATTTTTCAGTTCTTGGTTCCAATTTTTATATTTATGAATCTCATCAATGCAAATCAACTCTCCACCATAGACTTTATAAAATTCGTCCACCACGGATAGAAGTGTGTTGTTTGAGAAATAAATATGATCTGCTGAAACATACAGCCCAGAGCTTGGGTCCACTAAATTGTTTTTAAGGTAGTGTAGTAAAAATGAAGTTTTACCAATACCACGGGCTCCAACAATGCCAACCAGTCTATGGTCAAATGCAAAATTCTCATAAAAAGCTCTAAAGTAAGGTACTTTAAGCTCTTTTAGTAATCTTTGGTAGATTTCCAGCAGTACTTCCATTTTGGGTCTACCCAAAATATACCACAATATCCTTTGGGTCTACCCAAATCTCCTCCAAAGCACCCGAATAGCAAAAACCAGAAAAGCAGCTAGGAAACCAGGCAGAGCTTCATGTATATGATTATTAAGATGTAAGCCAAAGTGCCAGTAAATCACAACAACAAAAGCTGTAAGCATCATAGTAATAGCAGTGCCCCTGCTGACATTAACTTTGAAGCTATCAAGAATAATAAGTGGACCAAGCGTACAACCCAAAATAGACCAGGCAATCAAAACCAAATCAAAGACACTATTTTGTGCGGCAAAAGCAATCACTAGTATGACAGCCAAGCTTGTTAAAGTTGCCAACTTGGAAGCCCAAAGCGAGCTTTTCCAGTTCTGGTTAAGGTCCTGAGTAATAGCAGCTGAACAAGAAAGTAATTGAGAATCAGCTGTTGAAATGATAGAAGAAAATAAACCAGCCAATACCAAGCCAACCAATATACTTGGCATCATTTGCATCGAGAGCTGTGGCAAAATCAACTCAGGATCAAAGCTACCCAGCTCGGGCATCAATACTCTGCCACAAAGTCCAATAATCGTTGTCAAAACACAAAAAATTGCATAGTAACTAAAGTAGACTAGCTTGGCTTTAGGCAAATTTTCTGATGAGTCTATAAGCATGGTTCTGATAGATATGTGAGGCTGCCCTATCACTAAATATCCATTTACAAATAAGGACAAAAGAAAAATAGGAAAGCCATATTCTAAATTTTCTGGGATGAGATTGACCAAACTGGCGTCAATCACTTTAAGTTTCTCAAACAATGTAAAAACTCCGCCGCATTCTTGCAAACAAATAAAGGCAAGAAATACCATAGCTAAAAGCATCAGAATTGACTGAGCCACATCGGTCCAAATGGATGCTCGAATCCCACCTGAAAAACAATAAGCAGCAACAATAACTGCAGCTACGATAATGCCAAGCCCCATGTCCCAATCTAGTACAGCATGAAGGGTTTTAGCTCCAGCTTTAAGCTGAGCGGCAGCATAAACTCCCAGAAAAACTATGGTGATAACGGAAGCCACTTGCACTACCAAGGTCTTTTTTTCAGAGACACAGTTTGCAGCAAGGGAGCTTATAGTTTCAATATCCTTTTTTTCAGTTTCTTGACGAATATTTTTGTAATGCAAGTTCCAAGCCAGAATATTTCCCAAAATCCAAGTGACGGAATACCATATTGTTGATAGTCCAAATTTATAAATAAAGCCGATATAGCCAATGAACATAAAACCAGATAAGGCTGTTGCAACTGCCGATAAAGCCATAGTCACCGGTCCAATATTTCTATTTGCTAGTAGATAATCCTTAGAGTTAGGTTTTGCTTTGAGACTTGCGCTAATACCAATCAGAGTTGTTAATACAAGAAAAGCTATAAAACTTAGTGTAATTGCAGACAAAGCCCATAGCTTAACACGCCCATACAAAAACCAAGTCTTAAAAACTTTATAGACTACAACGTTGAGCTTGATTAAATAAGCATCTTGGCTTAGATTTAACTAAGGCAGTTCAAATACTTTCTATGCTGAAGTTTGATCAATACCAACTAAAACGCTCCAGGGATGAAGAAGAAAATATTCCTGAATTTGAAGCTGCAAATTTTTTAGAATCAATTAATTATCACGCACACAAATTTTTAGGCGCTCACCAAGAAAACGAGCAGGTGAAGTTTAGTATTTTTGCACCTGATGCTCATGCCGTTTCTCTAGTCGGAGATTTTTGCAACTGGAACGCTAATTCTTTTCCGCTAAAAAAACATGCACAAGGTTTTTGGTCAATCTGTTTGCCACAATTGTCTCAAGCTAGTCCTTATCAATTTGCACTGCACGATAAATCTGGGCAAATCGAATATATCAACGACCCTTTCAGCTTTGCTTTGTCATTCAAGCATAGACTTGCTTCGCTTTATTACCCAAAGAATCAATTTAAGTGGTCTGATCAGCAATGGATACAAGAAAGAGAACATAGCGAGCTTTCAACTAAAGCAATTTCAATATACTCTTGTGATCTTAAAAGAGAATACCTGAACCTTACATACCAAGAACTAGCCAAAGAACTAGTTAGCGATGCTCAAAAGCTTAGTGCCACACATATCGAGCTTAGATCCTTTTTTGAAGAGCTGATTGAATTTGATGCTCAGGGTCTTAGTCAAGAAGATGTATTTTTGTTCAGCCCAAGAATGTCTATGGGAAGCCCTGATGATTTCAAATGCTTTATTGATTATTGCCACAATAATTCACTTGGTGTGGTTTTGAACATGAAGGATTTTGTTATTTCGGCTTTGCGCAATCCTTCTGATAACGCCAGAAAAAATTATTTCTTGTCAGCTCTGGTTTACTGGCTTGAAGACTTTCATGTTGATGCTTTTTTATTCGAGGGGATGGGAGATATTAATTTTCGTATCAGCGATTCTAAAAAAATTGACTTTATTCAAAGCTTGAATGAGACACTTCACTCTAGATCCAAGGGAGTCTTAAGCATAGTCAAAGACTCATCAAACTTGCCTTATTTCACTAAACCTACTTATAAAAATGGGCTCGGATTTAACATGAAGGTCTTTGAAAAATTTTCTCAAGATTGCCTTGAGTACTTTTATGGAGAAGAACAAGATTTAAACTTATTGAGCTTTCTTTCAATAGATTTGTTTTCTCAAAACCATATTTTGCAGCTTGATAAAAACTGCAAAATTTTAAAAACTAGCGAGCTGAGTCTAGTACTAGCTTTGTTCTTTCTATTTCCTGGTAAAAAAATGTTTAATGAAGCTCTTGATGACATAAATACAGAACTTTATGATGTTCTAGCTGATCTTTCCAAAATTTATTACGACAATGAGCTTTTAGCTGAGTCTGATTTTTCTGATTCTTGCTTTGAATGGGTTAATTTTAAAGACGAACAACTTAGTTTTATCCGCTGGTCCAAAAAATTTGAAACCTTCATACAAACTATTTTTAATTTCTCTAAACTCAGCATTGATTCTTACAGTCTTGGCGTGCCCAAGTCTGGCTTATACAAGACTATTTATAGCAGCAGCTCTGAGCAAGACCTTACTGGCTTTTACAGCTCTGAGAAAAGCTCCCATTCTAGACCGAATTCTATTGTTCTTGACTTAGAACCGCTTTCGGTGCAAGTTTTCCAGTATATTAATTAAATGCGATTCCCTTATAAAGGTTTAAAAGATTTTGTTAGTGATCTGGAGCAAGCAGGCGAGTTAATTCGTATCAAGGAGCCAGTTTCAGTAGAGCTTGAAATCACTGAAATAACTGACCGAATTTCTAAATCTGCAGAAGACAAAAACAAAGCTTTATTGTTTGAAAATGTCATTGGTTATGATATGCCAGTTTTGATTAACTCAATGGGTTCGCACAAACGTATGCAAATGGCATTAGGGGTTGACGAAGAACAAAAAGGCTATGATCATATCGGTGACAGGATTCGTGAGTACATCAAACCTGAGGTCCCAGAAAATTTCAGCGATAAAATTGGCAAGCTCATGCACTTAGCTCAAGTGCCCAAATTTTTACCTAAAACAGTCAAATCAGCACCTTGCCAAGAAGTGGTGATGTTGGCTGATAGCGATGAGAAGCTCCTAGACAAATTGCCTATTATTACTTGCTGGCCTGATGATGGCGGTCCTTATATAACTTTGACATCGGTTTTCACTCGTGACCCCGATAAATTAGGGGCAGGACGTAATGTGGGAATGTATCGCGTACAGAAATTTGATAAGCAAACCACCGCCTTACATTGGCACAAGCATCATGATGGTGCTAATAACTTCAAAAAATCTCTCAAAAACGGGAAACGCATGGAAATCGCTGTAGTTGTTGGTGCTGATCCAGTAGTGATGTATTCAGGTTCTGCTCCTTTACCGCCAGGTATTGATGAAATGATACTTGCTGGATTTATACGCAAAAAAGCTGTTGAGATGGTTAAATGCAAAACTATTGATATCGACGTACCGGCTCATGCTGAAATAGTAATTGAAGGCTATATAGACCTTGAAGAAGATCTGGTCACTGAGGGGCCTTTTGGTGATCACACAGGTTTTTATTCACTTGCTGGCAAATACCCCAAGTTTAATGTTACGGCTGTCACGCATCAAAAAGATCCAATATACGCAACAACTATAGTAGGCTTACCGCCACAAGAAGATTGCTACTTAGGTAAAGCAACAGAAAGAATCTTTTTGCCATTACTACAACTTGTTTGCCCTGAGGTTTTAGACATGGATTTACCATGGGATGGAGTTTTTCATAACTGTGCTTTGATTAAAATTGACAAAAAGTACGCCGGACACGCACAAAAAGTCATGAATATAATCTGGGGTATAGGTCAGCTGGCATGGACGAAATCGATTATAGTTTTTGATAAAGAGGTTGATATCCATAATTATTCTGAAGTAGCCTTGCATGCTTTTGGTAATATTGACCCACAAAGAGATATGCTGTTTTCAAAAGGCCCACTAGATATTCTCGATCATGCCGCTCAAATTGAGGGTTACGGTTCTAAAGTTGGCATCGATGCAACCAAAAAGTGGAAAGATGAGGGCTTTACTAGAGAGTGGCCTGATCTTATTGAAATGTCAGATGATATTAAAGCTCAGGTTGATGAAAAATGGAATAGATTGTTTCAATAGCTTTTGGTCATCAAAATGCTAATCTTTTTGGATCAAATAATTATTAACAGCAAGTGCGTCCAAGCCAGAAGCATAAAAAGTATTGAGAGCATCGTGACAAGTACGCACAATAGGTTCGCCTCTGAGATTATAAGAAGTGTTAATCAAAATTGGTGTGCCTGTTTTCTTTTCAAAAGCTTGTAGTAAAGCATAAAATTTAGGATTAATGTCTTGATTAACAGTCTGCACGCGCCCTGAACCATCCACATGTGTAATTGCACCCAAACCTTCTTTTTTGACTTTGCAAGTTGCAAGCATGTATCTGTAAGCAGAAGTTTTTGTTGGATGATCAACATCAAAGTAATCATGGACTTTTTCTTCTAAGACCGCTGGTGCAAAGGGTCTGAAAGCCTCTCTAAATTTGATTTTCAAGTTGACAGTATCTCGCATCTCAGATTTACGAGCATCAGCAATAATACTGCGAGCTCCAAGAGAGCGCGGTCCCCATTCAAAGCGCCCTTGAGCCCAGCCTATGACTTTTTCTGAAGCCAAAATATCTGTAAGCTGTTCAAGAAGCTCTTCAAAGCTGGCAAATTTTTTGTAATTGGTGATGCCTCTATGCTTGAGTTCATGCTCGATTTCTTCATCCTCAATTTCAGTGCCCCAATAAGGATGACTAAAACCAGAGTCTACTTTGGCATTAGCCAAATACAGGTTATAGGCGTAATAAGCGGCACCAACGGCTCCGCCAGCATCACCGGCAGCTGGTTGTATGAAGACATTTTCAAAATCAAGTTCATTGAGTAGTCTTTCATTAGCCACACAATTTAAAGCCACACCACCAGCGAGGCAAAGATTTTTAGAGCCTGTAAGGTCTTTAGCTCTTTGGGCAAGTTTTAAAACAGCCTCCTCGGTTATGAGCTGCAAGCTTTTTGCGATATCAGCGTAGTGTTGATCACGGTCCTGATCTTCGCTATCCACAAAAAACTTGTCGTTTTTTTGTCTGGGTTCACCTAAAAGCTTTTCAAGTTCTTGGGTATAGCTTTTAGCTGGATCGTATAAATAAGCATAAAATTTTTCTACATTAGTGAAACTAGCATCATCATTGAGTTTAAAAATCTCTTTGATCTCTTTTACGTATTTAGGCTTACCGTAAGAAGCCATGCCCATAACTTTATACTCGCCTTCATTGACCTGAAAGCCAAGAAAAGCAGTGATGGTTGAATATAACAGCCCAATAGAATTTGGAAATCTGATTTCTTCAAGTAGTTCAATATTGTTTTTCTGGGCGTGACCAATAGTAGTGGTAGACCACTCTCCAACACCATCAATAGTGAGAACAGCACTCTCATCAAAATCACTGCAAAAGTAAGAGCTACACGCGTGAGAAAGATGATGCTTGGAAAATAAAATCTTCTCAGGGTCAATACCAGACAGGTTGGCAAGTTTACCTTTGATCCATAGCTTATCAGAGAACCAGGTCATCATTGACTTAATAAAAAACCAAAAGGTCTTAGGAAAATATCTAAGGCAAGTGAGTATGATGCGCTCAAATTTGAGTATAGGTTTTTCATAAAAAACAAGATAGTCAATATCATCAATACTAAGATCTTCTTTAAGATGCTTAGAGCCTTCTTTCAGGCAAAACTCAAGAGCTTTTTTAGGGAAATCAGCGTCATTTTTTTTACGACTGAAACGCTCTTCTTGAGCAGCAGCAATAAGCTTGCCGTCAATAATTAAAGCAGCAGCTGAGTCATGATAAAAAGCTGAGATACCGATGATTTTCAATATAAATCTTCTCCTTGTGAAGCCTGGATTTTATGCCAACCAGTTTTAAAACTCTCTCCTTGACTAATTCTAAAGATCAGAGCGAAAGGCAGCAAAACAGTAAAGTAAAACACAAAAAGTATGATTCTAAAAATCGACTCAAGAATAAAATTGGCAATTTTTTTCCAAGTTTCCCAAATTGCACTTAGTACTTTAAGCATCGTTAAAAGAATTTTCCTTCATTTGCGGCACCAGAATATCTATCATATCACCGTAGAACTTAGGCTTGTTGTGTCCATCGTACTTGCTTACAGGGATATCCATCTCCTTGATACCTTCATAAATTTTTGAGCAATCAGCATAAGCAATAGCATTAGCATCAAGATCCTTGATAAAGTGCTCAAGAACATCTTGGTATCTTGCTCTATCACCAGGCTTGTAAGAAGTGGGGGTGATGTTCAAGTAAAGTCTGGCTCCTTGTGCTTTGATGAGTTCATCGAGTTGCCTGAGAGTTTCTAAATGAAATGCGTAGTATTTTTCATCACGATAAAAATCGAAATGCCAATCATCATAAGTTTTGCCATCAATAAGGTAGCTCTTGTCCTTAGAAAGACTTTTAAGCCAGTCGTAGGCATAAGAATTTTGGCTTAAAAATTGATCGAGAGGATTTATTGAAGCTGGTTTGTAATGCTTGCGCTTATGCTCCAAGTATTGGTCTCTGATAGCTGGGATATGCTTGATACTGTTCCAAGCGTAATAGATGACTATAGAGTCAAATTCAAGCCCTGATTGGATCATGCTTTGGGTGAGCTGTATTGCAGTACCAATATTGTCTAGAGTCATAGTGCCTGCGTTCATGACTTCTACTTTTTTACCAGTGTTTTCATTGAGAGCTTTTTCTAATCTCTCGGTGAATCTTTCTTGAAGATTAGTAACCCCCTGACCCAATATATTTGAAGGACCAATAACTACAACTCTATGATCTACAGACTCTGGTTTTTTGATGCTTCTTTCCTGATCGCGAAAGCCCCATTGGTTGACTCTAATATTTTTTTTTGCCCATTTTTGATACGAAAGCGAGCCGGTATTGCCGAGCACCTCTGGGTTTATATAGCGGTAATAAATCTCAGCAGCAAGTGCAACAAAAGCAGCTGTAATTAAAAAAACCGATAAATTTTTGACTAGACTATTCATCTAAAATAAAGCATACACAAAAGGCATGGTTGTAGTCACTGTGTTAACAACAACAAGTAAGATACCACAACTTATCAGAGCGAGGAGCATCGGTGCCAACCACCAAAAACGAGATTTGGAGATGAACTTAAAAAGCTCATATATGGTACGCAAACCAGACTTGAAGCCTTGAAAAATATCTCTAATTGTATTGCCAATTGATTCTAAAATAGCCACAAGTTAGTGATTATACTATAGGTGAGTGTCGCCATATAGTCGTTTTATTCTACGAAAAACTCAGTTTTAATTACTAACACGACTATCAGCTGTATAGACAACCATATTGAATGCTAGTGGTTGTAAGTCGAGTTATTCATTAGCTAAGCCGTAACGCTTTAACTTTTTTGCTAGTCCAACTATATCACTAAAACCAGGCTGACTAAGATAGGGTTCTAAATTAAAGTCAGAAATTCGACTGTATTGTGGGTCGTCGTTATCTTCATCCTCTGATTCAAGCTTGTGTATTTGAACTCTTGAATCATCTGCAATAGAGGCTTCAGATCTATCATTAATTTGCAATGGAAAGACAAGCCTCAAATCACCTTTTTTTAGCTCTGATTTGCATATAGTCACTATAAATTCTGAGGGCTTCTCTCTTTTCCATATAACTGAGGCTTTGAATTTTCCATCATTGGTTTGCGCAAAAGCCTCAAGCCCAAGAGAATTTTCAGGACTAGATTTAGGATCATTTTTACCATCAGAGCCATAACAAATAATATCCAATTTATCAGAACCATATTTTAACGGCACATGCTCATACCTTTGATCAAAAAGATTATGTATTGCAGTTGAGTCATCAGATTGTGATAGGGCTATAGCATCATCTCTCATAGTGTAAAGTTCGAGATCTCCAAACTTACCATCTGGTTTCTTGATGACAGAACCAACAGCTCTACCGTTAGGATAAAAAACTGTTTTTCTATCAGGGGACAGTTTCGGACTAGGCATGGATTATTATCATAACACTAAGCGCAATAAAGCGGTCAATTAAATTCCCTAGAGTTTAATACTTGACAGGGTCTCCAAATTTAAAAATCAAAATAAATAAATCTCACTTCTTGTTTGACACCAAAAAGCACTATCAATAGACAAGCTAATACTAGAAAAGCGAGCCTAAATTCTAGTCTCCAGCCAGAGATTTTATTTTTAATATCAAATTTATAATTAGCATAGTGTATAGCCCAAGCTGCAAGCATGAGATATATCATCTGCAAACTAAAATCATCTAGCTTGAAATCATAGTTTTGAAAATCACTTAATTTCAATAAATAGTTTTTGGCAGTTATAAAATCTTGGGCACGAAAAAATATCCAGGCAAGACAAGTAAGGTGAAAAGTTAGTAGGGTCATTACAAGCTTAGAGCCTAGTGGTGAAACAACACGCTCCAATGCTAAATAGCTACCGTGCAGTGCCCCCCAAACAACAAAAGTCCAATTAGCCCCATGCCACAAACCACCAAGCAACATGGTCAGCATTAAATTGATATAAGTGCGGATTTGGCCACTGCGGTTACCCCCGAGAGGAATATAAAGATAGTCTTTCAGCCAAGAAGAAAGGGTAATATGCCAGCGTCGCCAAAAATCAGTAATAGAGCTTGCCATATAAGGGAAGTTGAAATTTGCAGGCAATTCAATAGCAAAAATTTTACCGATACCAACAGCACTATCAACGTAGCCAGAAAAATCACAGTAAATCTGAATAGCAAAAGCATAAACACCAAGCCAGGCGATAACAGGGTTTTCAATGGCACTTGGTTCATTGAAAGTTTTTTCGACCAATGCCGCAAGGTTGTCAGCTATCAGCATTTTTTTTACCAAACCCCAAAAAATCAAATATAAACCCTGGTTGATTCGCGACAAGTTTGGCTTTTGAGCCTGCATCAAATGATCCCAATCATCTTTCAAACGCAAAATAGGACCTGCAATGAGCTGAGGGAAAAAACAAATGTAATAAAGAAAATCAGCAAAGTTTCTTTTAGCTTTTACCTCAGCTCTAAATACATCAATAGAGCAAGCCATCGTTTGAAAAGTAAAAAACGAGATGCCTAGAGGCAAAGCCCAGTGAATACTATCTAGTTGGTGCAAGCCAAAAATAGAAGCAGCAAAATGTACGTATTTAAAGCCAAAAAGAATCACCATATTGGTGATAACAGCAAAGAGCAGCCAAGCTTTTTTGTTTTTAGAATCATCTTCAATTTTGATACAAGCAAAATAGTCCACCCATACACTTAAAAGCAAAAGAATCACATAGGGTGGGTACCAATAGGTATAAAAAAACAAACTTGCAGCAAGCAAAAGCTGACGCATCCACTTAGCAGGGCTAATGAAGCCAAGTATCACAAGGCTAGATATAAAATACAAAAATGCTAGGGAGTTAAAAAGCACTGCGTTAATTTTAAGACATAAACAGAATAGACTTGTTACGTAATTAAAAAGAGCGTGTCAAGTAATCCAAAATTTGCTCTGCCATCATCGCGTGCCCCAGCTCATTTGGATGTGGATCACCTGGCATAGCCCAAAGCTCTTCTTGGTTATTTATGTTTTTAAAAGAATCCAAGAAATCAATATACTCAAAATTATTCTGAGCTGAAACTTGCTTGATCTTGCTGTGTATGAAATCAAAAGGATAATTCTCTAAATTATGAATATCAGGAATCATGGTAACGATTACACGGGTATCATTCTTTAAAGCATAATCAGCCAGCCTGTTAAAAGCGGCTTGAGTCTCCAACCAACCAGGATAGTCATCTTGATAAATATTTTTGTAATGCTCCTCAAAACTTTCCTGCACTCCAAATTTTCTTTTGATTTGCTCCAGTCTTGACCAAAGAGTAACAGCCAGCTGAGAGTTTTCTAATAACCAATTGCGCTTAGGGGCTGGAATAATCTCAGCATCATTGACAAAATAACTTAGTAAAATAGTTTTGGGTTTTAAATCTTGATATTTAGCAAAAAAGGCTTCTATCTCTCTCACTGAGTTGTAATTACCGATACCAGCATTCAATACTTCATATTTATCAGCCAGTTTTTCTTGCAAAATCTCAGGATATATTTTACTCTCTTCAACCCCCCAACCAAGAGTGATAGAACTTCCTAGTATCAAGAACTTAGGTTTGATATTGTCAGGCTCCGCTCCA
Organism: uncultured Candidatus Melainabacteria bacterium; assembly: GCA_963922625.1. Taxonomy (GTDB): domain Bacteria; phylum Cyanobacteriota; class Vampirovibrionia; order LMEP-6097; family LMEP-6097; genus CAWUIS01. The sequence goes on from CAWUIS010000009.1 coordinate 14,910, forward strand.
CGCATTCCAAGTGAGTTAATCCGAATCTCGGTGTTTTGCAGAAGAGCTTTTTTATTGGCTATGTGCTCATGCCCTAGCTTAGGGTTATCAGAGATTTTTTTCAACTGACGCGAGTACTTCCACATCTCAATATCGTAATTTTTACCGTCTTTGTTTTTATTAACAAGGAAAAATTCAAGCCCGAGGGCGATTATTGCAAGAGTAATGCCAAAAACAATAAGGCTTTCAAAGATACTGGGTTGTTTTTCTTTCACGTATCTAGAGTAACAAATTCAAATTAGATTAGAATCAGCCAGTGCTATTATTTTGTTGTGGCTAGAGTATTCGCTAATAGTTTAGATGTTGGTGGCCCATTGCCACCAAAAATAAACTTAAACCCTAAGCGTCGTGGACCTGAAAACAAGCCTGTACTGCCTATTATTGTGGAATCAGACGATTCACAAAGAGGTAATCAAATAATTGAAATTAGTTTAGATCTATCTAAAACCCCATCTAAAAATGCTCATGACACTAAAGAAGGAGTGAATGTCAAAGTTGAAGATAAACAATCTCCGGAGAGCATAACACAGTATATAAACACCAAACTAAATCATACTGAACAGAATTTTGTACACATCAAACAAAATCAAGGTGAAGAAAATTCATATCAGCTAAGTGTGAGACAGAAACTGCGTGATAAAGCAGACTCTAATACAAAAGCTGAATTTGATCTAGATTTTAGTGAAGCTGACCCAAACTCTAGAGCATCTCATCTTGAAGATAGGGTTCTTGACTATAATAGTTTTTTTGTTGATACAGAGAAAAAAGCACTAAAAATCAAAGCCAACCTATCTAATAATGGCGAGTTTTATAAGCTTTTAGCTTGGATAGGCAAAATAGTGAATTTTGATGTTCTGACTCACGATAATGAAAATTCTACTAAGTTAAGCAGTCTTGTAATGTATATTGCTGAACGTATTCAAGATAGTGAAGCATTAGATGCAAGCAATCAAATTCATGATGAAAATGATGAAGCCCATAAATGGGTACAAGCAATCTTTGAAACCAGTCGTAAAGTCCCAGGTTTATTTGATCAAATAAATGGATTTTTTGATAATCTAGCTGGTCTCAAAAAGAGAGATATAAAGGGCTTACTTAGATCAGCTTATACAAAGATTCTCGATAGAATCTTCAATCTAGTCAAGGACTATTTCCCACAAGAAGATCCTTCATCAGCAAAAGACTTGTTAACTCTGGTCAACCCCAAACCCAGTTCTTAATATCATTCAAAGTTGTAATTGCAATAATTGAAAGCAAAAATATAAAGCCAGCTTGCATCGCGGCTTCTTGTAATTTTTCTGGAGGTTTTTTACCAACAACAGCTTCGTATGCCATAAATAAAAGATGCCCGCCATCCAAAGCTGGAATCGGCAAAAGGTTGATAACGGCAAGATTGAGATTAAGCAAAAAAGCAAACTCAAACAGCATAAAAGCATTAGCTTTAATGTCCTGGCTAATCATCTGTACGATGCCAACAATACCCTTAACTTCTCCTAGACTCACCTCACTTGCTGGCATTGGAGTAACTATTGCAATAAGTTTTGAGAAGGCTGCTGTTAATAAACCAATAATAGATACGAGCATGGCAAGAAAAGTCTGACTCGTGAACTTGAGCGCTTCCCAAAACCAAGTCAGTGGCTTAAAGCCAAATTTTCTGTACTCTTTTTCGAAGCCAAGAGATACACCCAAACTACCTTTAGAATGAAGCTTGAATGAAAGCCTGCTATCAGCTCTTTCAACAGTAATGTCTAAATCTCTATCGCCATAAGTTTTGATAGCATTTTGCAAGTCCTTACCATTTTTGATCATGGTTTGATTGACTTGAATAATTTTATCTCCGACTAAAATACCAGCATCTTTAGCAACAGAATCAGCAGAAGCAAAGGCCTGAACGACAGCACTTGGTGCCGCTTTAGGTAGGCCAATGCTTGCAGCCATAACTAAAGCAATTAAAAAAGCAAAAAGTATATTGAAAGCAATACCTCCAAAAGCAACCACTGCTCTTTGTCCTACTGGAAACTCACGTAGTTTATCGATTTTGTATTTTTTCAAAAGTTCAGGATCGCTTTCATCACCCAGTTCAGGAATCGCAACAAAGCCACCAATAAGAGCAAAGTAAAATTTAAACTCTGTATCCCATTTTTTAAACAAATCTATTGCAGGTCCAAAGGGCAAACCGATACCAAAAACCGGTGTTTTAAAACCATAAAATTTTGCTGCAAGAAAATGACCAAATTCATGCACCACAATCAAAACTGTGATCATAGCAATGCTGATTAATACTGAAGGCAGATCCATATCTGCAACATTATAGGATATTCAAGACATCTTCAACGCAAATTGAGCGCATCAAGCTCATGTCATTTCTATCGTTTTTAACTTTTATATCTAATTTCTCATCCACACTCAAATAAGCAAAGCCATAAGGACCAGTTCTAGTACCAGAACTAGGTCCAAAAAGACCAATGATTTTTTTATCAAGCGTCTCACTTTTAATATGATCAATGCCCAGACCATCTTTCAAGACAATTTCACCGCGCATATATGATGAAGCAGCAGCAATATGCAAAGGTCCAGTATCAACGCCTAGAACAATATCCATACTGCGGAAAAAGGGAGCCAGCTGCTTCAAACTAAGCTTGGTTAAAATATTGAGTTTATAAATAGCCATAGGCTTTTCTTCTATAAGCTTGCCATTTAGATACAAAGCAATACCTGGCTGCTTTTGCAATATCGATACTATCTCTTTAATTTTTTCCAAATCACTATCAGTACCTAAAATATTAACTTCTGCTCTCAATCTCTCAAACAAAGTCTCAATGAGCTTAGCCCAGTTTTCAGGCAGCCAAAATTTTGATTGCCAGGTAGTACAAGGGATAATACAGACTTGAGCTGTAGCAGACTCACTAGTACTAAATAAAGTCTCTGGAGCTAGTCCCGAAAATTTTAAGTCCAAGTTTTCTTTGCAAGAAGATTCAAAAATGTCCTGAACCCTTAATGCCAGTTCTAGGTTTTTTTCAATGACATGTTTGCTTCTATCAAGAGCAGGTCCGAGCTTAGCTTTATAACTATAAAGATTTGCTGCGATTGTTTCTCTTGGTGCTGCAAAACCTAATCTTTTGCCTGAAATCAAAAAGCTTGCTAGAGCTGTTTTTATCAAGCCTTGAAAATCAATAACAAGGTCATATTTCTCTTTTCTAAGCTCTAAGCTTTTAAGCATTAAAGAAGAAAAAGTCCTATGTTCAACACTTTGAATAGTAGTAATTTCTTCACAATCCTCAAGTAAGCTGGCAAAATTCTTATAAAGCATCCAGTCAATTTGTGCACCAGGATAAAGCTGTTTTAAAAGCGATAAAGCTGGTATGGTGTGAACGATGTCCCCGATGGAACTTAATTTTATGATAAGTATTTTCATCGCTTAAGTAATACATAATATCACTGGTGGGAAGAAAGCCACAAATTTCAATAATAGGGCGCCCCAATGTTGGCAAAAGCACATTGGTAAATAGGCTTGCAGGTAAAAGAGTTGCCATTGTTGGTGAGCAGGCTGGTATCACGCGTGACAGAAACTATGTCGACTTTGAGTGGGATGGCAGAGCCTTTACCATCATTGATACTGGCGGCATGATTTTTGATGATAGTGATGATTTTGCTGAGCTAATAAATGAACAAGCAAGACTAGGAATCGAGAACGCTGATGCCGTTATTTTCCTTTTGGATGTATCTGCTGGCATCACCAAAAGAGACGATCAAATCGCTCAGTTGCTACGCAAAAACTGTCAAAAACCTGTCTATGTCGCTATCAATAAAGTAGACAGCCCCGAGCGCGAACAGCTTATTTATGATTTTTATAAACTCGGTTTTGAGAATTTATATCCTATAAGTGCTTTGCACGGTTCACATGGTCTGAGTCAAATGCTCAGTGACATTGCCTTTAATTTTGCTGGCACTGAACTGGAAGAAAAAAACCTAGATCTTATTAAAGTTGCAGTTGTAGGTAAACCCAATGTAGGCAAGTCTAGTTTGTTTAATAAGCTTCTGGGTGAAGATAGATCTATTGTGAGTGATGTTAGTGGTACTACCCGTGATGCAGTCAATACCAGACTTAAGCGGCATAATAATGAATTTGAGTTGATTGATACTGCTGGTCTGCGCCGCAAGTCCAAAGTCAGAGAAGAAGTAGAAAAATTTTCTACCTTAAGAACCACTCATGCCATTGCTGCATGTGATGTTGCTGTTTTGATTGTGGATGCTACTGAAGAAGAAATCATTACTGATCAAGATCAAAAAATTGCGGCTCTTGCTAGTGATAGAGGAAAAGCTTTGGTGATAATGGTCAACAAATGGGATATCTTTGATCCAGAAATTAAAAACGAAGCCATCAAATTACAAAAGTACAAAGATCGACTGGATTATCAACTTAGGTTTGTTGACTTTGCTGACAAAGAATATATTTCAGCAATTACCGGACAGCGCACAGACAAGCTCTGGCAGATGATTTTGGATGCTAACGAGCAGCACAAGCGTAGGGTTAGCACTAGTATTCTCAATCAAATTTTAGCGGATATCACTGTCATTAATCCACCACCACTAGTTAAACAAAAAGCTATTAAAATCAAATACATGACTCAAATTGGAGTTGCACCACCACAGTTTTTACTCTTTGCTAATTACCCTGAACTGATTCCTGAATCTTACACAAGATTTTTAGAGAAACAAATTAGACAGTATTTTGGTTTTAGAGGCACTCCAATTAGATTAAGTTATAAACAGCAAGATTAATGACCACAGACGAAGAAATCAGCAAATTAAAAAGGTTCATTACAGAAAGTTTCGATCACAAAACTCAGATTCTGATTAGGGTTGCCATTATAGGCGTAGTCATTGGTTTTGTTGCAGTTGCATTTCGAAAAGCAACCGAGTTTTTATCAGAATTTTTTTTCCACGACTACTACGTTAAAACTCATTGGTACGAATGGCTCTATTTACCAGTAGTTGCTTGCCTGGGTGGTTTAGCAGCAAGTTACACAACACAAAAATTTGCAAAAGACGCTTCTGGTAGTGGGATTCCTCAAGTTAAGCATGCTCTTGCGGATAGTGGTATCGCAATTCGTTTAAGAACTATAGTGACAAAATTTTTTGGTGGCGTCTTAGGTATAGCATCAGGTTTATCACTGGGGCGTGAAGGTCCAACTATTCAAATGGGTGCTGGTATTGGCGCTAGAGTCTCGCGCATGCTTGGAGGTAAGCACCGCAAAAGAGCAATTGCAAGTGGGGCTGGAGCAGGATTGGCTGCAGCTTTCAATACACCAATAGCAGGCGTGATTTTTGTTATTGAGGAGCTTGATAAAAACCTTTCTAGTGTAGCGCTTGCTCCAGCAATTATCGGCTCGGTCTCAGCAGCGGTTACATGCCGGGTTTTATACGGTGATTTTTTCACTTTTCATTTTCAAATTGA
>CAWUIS010000010.1:0-20351 GCA_963922625.1 uncultured Candidatus Melainabacteria bacterium
TTTCTTTTTCAAAATAGCGCCGGTAAGCTTCGACATAATTTTTCTCGCTTATATGAGATAGATTTATGTATTCTGCTCTAACTGGAGCTATTGATATTAGCAGAAGAAAAATAAATAACATGTTTAGGACATCCTTAGTTTCATAATCAAGTTTTTGCTATAAGCTTCAGATTTGCTTATTATGTCAATATTTGAGCCAATATCCTCTTGCTCAATCTGGTCTATAAGTATAAAAATATCCTTGAGTAATATATCACTGACTCTTGCAAATCTTGAGCAGAGTGCTTCTAAAGAGTTTGAGTCTTCCCATGAAAGTCCAATTAAGTTTTCATTTTTTTCTTCAATGGATTTACATTCTTGGTATGACCTTTGAAGACTAGATACAGAGCTAGTAAGAGATTTCAGTAACTCAGTAAGGTGGTCAATTCTATTTTTTTCTGAATCTTTCATAAAGCTACCGAGCCTTCTTTTATTAAGAGATGAAAACTGTCCTTACTATCTTTGCTAGTGAAATAAAAATCGATTTTTTGCTCACCAATTTGATTAATTATGCTGCTGTATATTTTTGATTCTAACTCTAAGGATACTTTATTGTCTATATAAACAAGCAGATCTATATCCCCACCTTTTTTCTTCGGGTCTGTTCTTGAACCATACAAAAAAACTTCTGCTTCTGGTAGCAATTTCTTGAAGCTAGATTTTATTGCTTGTTTTTCTTCTGCTGTAAGCCTCATGGTCTAACTTGTTATATGCAGTTTAATGATATCTCTTAGGGCACTAATGATAGTTTCTGACTCCATGCCAGTTGTTTTTAAGCTGATATGAGAAGCTGAACTACGTGAACCTACAGCTCCAGCTTTGAAAGTGGTTCTACTTTGTAGTAAGCCTGATAGTTTACGGTGTAATGGCAGCCACTGCTGCAGGCGCATATTATTGGAGATTTTAATAAACTCACCTTCTTGGTTAATGTTTTGGATATCAGCCCTAATAGCATCTACTTTGAGACGAGCAACCTCAACTAGGTTTTGAGCTTCAGTTGGTAAGCGACCAAAACGATCCTGCCATTCGTTGATAAGAGCATCAATGGTATTTTCATCTTTGACCATAGAGAGCCTGCGGTATTCATTCATACGCTGTTTGTTGTCACTCATCCAAGTCTCAGGGAAGTAAGCATTGATTTTGACATCAATATTACAAGTCCTATCAAAATCAGCCTCAGAAATATTACCCTTGAGTTGTTCAATGGTCTCAGAAAGCATTTTACAGTAAAGATCAAAACCAACTGAAAGCATATGTCCGTGCTGTTCAGCACCAAAAACATTGCCCACACCTCTGATTTCCATATCACGGATCGCAATTTGATAACCGGCTCCCAGATTGGTAAGCTCACGAATAGCTCTTAGCCTTTCTCTTGCTGTCTCTGAGATTTCTTTTTCTGGGCTATAGAGTAGGTAGCTGTATGCCTGTTGATCAGAACGTCCAACACGTCCTCTGAGCTGGTAGAGCTGTGATAAGCCAAAATTATTAGCATTGTTGATGATAATAGTGTTGGCATCGCTAATGTCTAAGCCTGTCTCAATAATGGTTGTACAAACTAAGACGTTAAATTCATTGTTGATGAAAGAAAACATAGCATCTTCAAGCTCTCTTTCTTTCATTTGTCCGTGAGCAACTCTGATATTGGCTTCTGGTACTAGTTCTTGAATTTGGAAAGCGAGTGCATCAATGTTCTCGATGCGGTTATTTACAAAAAATATTTTGCCACCACGTTCCAGCTCATGCAAAATGGCATTTCTAATAATGGAAGGTTTATACTCTCCCACAAAGGTTTTAACGGGTTTACGATTGGTTGGTGGAGTGGAAATCAAAGAGATATCTCTGATGCCTGAAAGTGACATATGTAATGTCCTAGGGATTGGCGTTGCTGACATTGATATGACATCCAGATCTTTTCTAATGTCTTTGAGTTTTTCTTTGTGAGCCACACCAAATCTTTGCTCCTCATCAATGATAAGCAAACCGATATTGGCAAATTGCACGTCTCTTTGTAAAAGTCTGTGAGTACCGATGATTAGATCAACCTCACCAAGTTTGAGTTTCGCAACAACTTCTCTTTGTTCTTTTGCTGTTCTAAAGCGGCTAAGTAAACCAATTCTTATTGGGTATGGAGCGTACCTATCACTAAAAGTATTGAAGTGCTGTTGAGCTAAGACAGTAGTTGGCACCAAGATTGCTACTTGTTTACCTTCCATGATGACTTTAAAAACAGCGCGTAAAATTACTTCGGTTTTTCCAAAACCAGCATCTCCGCAAATGAGCCTGTCAACAAGCTTTTCAGATTCCATGTCTGATTTGACTTCACCAATAGCTTTTAGTTGATCTTCGGTTTCAGTGTAAGGGAAAGCATCTTCGATTTCAATTTGCCAAGGTGTATCAGGTGGGTATTTATAGCCTCTTTGTTTTTCTCTAAGTGCGTAGAGATTGATTAAGTCTTGAGCAATACGTTTGACGGATTTGCGGACTTTTTTCTTGGTTCTCTCCCATTCTGTGCCACCTAACTTGGATAAGCGTGGTTTTACTTCTTGGTTAACATTAAAGCGCGAAAGTAAATTGATTTGGTCAACAGGAAGTAGTACTCTCGCTTCGTCAGCGTATTCAATAACAAGGTACTCTTGCTTGAAGTGACCATAGTCAAGCTCGATATATTCAGTTCCTCTGTAGATACCGACACCGTGTTTATAATGCACCACGTAATCACCATTTTTCAGTTCGGCGATATTGGTATAAATATTGCGGTTGTCTTTGTCCTTGTCTTTGGTTTTTTGGCGGGCGATTGCCTGACGGCTACGTCCAAAAAGCTCTCTGTCTGTAAGGATTATAAGTTTGAGGTCTGGTAATTTACAGCCTTCTTCAAGACCGTCTCTAAGTACTAATACTCTATTGCGCAGGTCCAGATTGCCAATATCAAATGCCTCGTTATCATCGCTTTGATTTGACTTATAAAAGCTGGCGATATCCCACTCACGCAAAATTCCCATAACCCTTTGAGGTTGTTCGGAGAAGATCACAATACCCTCTTCTGCTTTTATTTTTTCTTTGATGTAGGCAACAAACTCTTCGACTTTGCTTGCAAATCTTTCTGCTGGGTAAGATGTGATTTCATAACTTAAATCAGTATCTTCGTAGGAAACCCCAGCTTCAACCATGGTTTGCAAATATAGTTTTTGAGTTTTGCTATTTAGTTCTTTGACTATTTCAGCGTGATTAAAATAAAGAGGACTTTTGAGTTCAATGAGTTTGTTTTGTTTGACACCTTCTTGGTAAAATTCTTCTTGTTTTTTTTGCCAATCGATACAAGAATTCATCAAATCTTGCCATTCATCAAATATGACCTGAGTACCAGGAGCTAAGTAATCAAAAAGACTAGAGCCCTCTTGACCTAAAAGCTCTTTATAGTACTCAACACCCTCCCAGTAAAGGTCAGATTCTGAGTAGTGTAGCTCAAGACTTTCGTCATCACCTTGTTGTTCAGGACTAAGCTCTTTGATTTTCTCCACTAAGCCATCATCTTGTGATCTAACAATGGAATATCTCGGGTGGATTTTTAGCTTCTCACTTGCTTTGATAGATCTTTGTGTAGTCGTATTGAAACTACGTAAGTTCTCAATATTGTCACCAAAAAACTCTATACGAACAGGCTCACCAACAATAGGGTAGATGTCCGTGATGTCACCGCGCTGACTAAATTGTCCTCTTGCCTCTACTAAGCTGGTTTTACTGTATCCAAGCAAGCTTAGTTTCGTTGCAAGCTCGAGAGGGTCTATTTCAGTATCTTTACTGATGCTGAAACTTGCTTCTTGGTAAAGTTTCTTGTTGAGATAAAGCTGTAAAAGTGCTTTGAAAGTCATGACAGTGAAGCTCTTTTTTCCACTTTGCCAAGATTCAAAGCATTCAAATTGGCTATTTAATACTCCGAGATCAGAGTTAATTTGGTCATAAGGTGAAACTTCTTGAGCTGCAAAATTAAAAACTTGCTTACCTGCACTCAAGTTTTTGATTTCATTGAAATATGTCAGTGCCTCGTGATGGTTTTGCACAATGAAAACCATGTTTTGTTGAGATCTTTGCAGGAGGTTTGCCAGTATTAAGCTTTTTGCTGAGTTTGTCAGACCATGAACTATACGTCCTGGCTTGCTGAGCTCCTGGTATATTTCCTGAAATTTTTCATTGCTTTGAATTATATCTATTAGCATCTATTAGCTCAGTACCTCGTTTGCAAGTACTATCACAGAAGGTTTCTTACCGATTTGCACTTTTATTAGTCGGTTGAGATTCTCTCTTACAAGGCTTTGGAAGTCTTCAATACTAGCATTAGGTTGTTCTTCTCCAAGTGACTCTACTTCATCTATGATATCTTGAGAGTTCATTAGGCAAAAGGCGCGCCAGTCTTTATTGTTTGAAAATGTACAAGCTTTTGCTGAGAAAGCTGGTCCAGTAACCACTTTACGCTTTTTGTTGAGAGAGAAGCTGACAATGACAACACCATCAGCAGCCAAACTTTCTCTCTCTTTGATAAGTTTGTTATCAACTTGAAAATCTTGAGCGTCATTGAAAAGAATCTCGTTAATTTTTTCATGCCCCATCACTTCAGCATCTGGGTTGTGAAGATTTAATTTATCTCCATTGTCCAAAATCAAAATTGAACCTGGGTCCACTCCAGAATCAACGGCTAATTTAGCGTGGCGAATCAAATGTCTAGTTTCTCCCATTGCTGGAACAAAATATTTAGGTCTGAGCAGATTGAACATGAATTTTAGCTCTTCTATCAAAGCGTGACTTTCAGCATGAACACCAGCATTAGCACCGCCAATAATCTTGACTCCCTTTAAGAAAAATTGATCAGAGATTTGTGCCATAACTCTCACTGTGCCTGGTGGTAAGTCCGCACTATTGATGACAACGTCTCCTTCTTTGAGTTGGATCTCTAGACTTTTGTCATAGGCAATTTTTTCTAATTCCCTAAGAGCTTCTCCCTCAGGAGCGGTTGAGATGATGAGGATTTCATTGTCGCGAAAATCGTTAATCTCCTTGACACTGATCAAGGTTTCTTTTTTGTGCTCCCAGAAACCAATAGCTTCTGCTGCTTGGTAAGCTTTTCTAGCTTCTTTGTTCAGTAAAGCTACCTTTCTTCCTGAATTTTCTGCAATCTCAAATAAGTTTTGTATGCGGATTAAGTTGGAGTTATAGGTATTGATGATGACTCTTGTTTGATTTTTTGCTAGTAGTTCTTTGAATTTACCTTTGAGGTACTCTTCTGAAATCGAGTAGCCTGGCTTTTCAACATTCGCTGAATCTCCAAGAAATAGATCTATAGCATCATTGTTGTCATAGTAGTTTGATGCATACTCAGATATTGCAAAAATATCGGTTTTTTCATTTTCTTTGAGACACTGGTCTAATTTGAAACTGCCACTATAAAAAAGTTTTTGATCTTGAGCTTCTATTGCTACAGCGTAAGACTCTGGACTTGAGCTTGAAATTCTGAAAGGGATGATTTTGAAATTTCCACAGGAGATTTCTTCTCTACTTTGAAACTCTGTCCATTCAATGGAAGCTACCAGATCTTCACTCAGCTCTTGTTTGGTTTTAGCAATAGCAAGCTTTGAACCGATGACTTTTTTGATATGAGACTTAGTTATGAAATGATGCGCGCCCCCACAATGAGCTTCGTGAACACTTGTTAAAACAAGAGCTTCAATAGAAGCAAATTTCTTTGCCAGAAAATTAAAGTCAGCCATAGTGTAGTCAACACCAGGAGAATCTAGTCCAGGGTAGAGTATGCCAGCATCAAGAATTAGTCTTTGGATTTCTTTTTGTGGCTCATGAGCTTCTACAAGATACATGTTCTTACCAATTTCGTGTAAGCCACCAAGTGCAGTTACCGAAAGGCTTTTTTTGATGATATTTTCTGATTTAGGCATATTTAAGCAAATCACAATTATACTACTACTATGCTGCAGTCGTCATTATGAAGGCTTGCTAGAAACCTAAATCTTCCTGCATATGTTGAAAATAGCAAATTTTTCTTTAGAATTCCCCGACACAGGCTTCAAAGCTATAGACAATATTTCTTTTGAAATAGAGCAAGGCGAAATACTGGCTTTGGTAGGAGAAAGCGGTAGCGGCAAAACTTTAACTGCCTTATCCACAATGGGTTTAGAGCCATCCAACTCTCAGAGCCAAGGTGCTATTTTTTTCAAAGATCAAGACCTAAGACAAGGAAACTACCCTGTTGATTTACGTGGTAAGGATATTGCGCTGATCCCTCAAGATCCACTGAGTAGTCTTAATCCCATGTACAGTATCTACGATCAATTAGCTGAGGCTGTTTTGGTCCATAACAAAGGTTTTTCCAAAAATGCTTTAAAGGAAAAGTTAACTGAAGATCTGGTTAAAGTTGGTATCCCTGATCCGGCTCGAGTTTTGAAGGCTTATCCTCATGAAATATCGGGTGGTATGAGGCAAAGAGTTATGATCGCTATGGCTATGGTGAATGACCCTGATCTTTTGATTGCTGATGAACCAACCACAGCTCTCGATGTGACAGTTCAAGCTTTGATACTAGAGTTATTAAAGTCACTAGGCAAAACTATTTTATTTATCACCCACGATCTTGCAGTAGTTGCTGAGATTGCAGACCGCGTCGTTGTCATGAAACAAGGACAGATTCTTGAGCAAGCATCTGTCTATGATATTTTTGAGAAGCCTTGTTCTGATTACACCAAAGAGCTTATTGCATTAATGCCTAGTTTGTAAGGCTCTTTCTCTTGCTAGTTTTTGCATTTGCTCGAGTCCAATTTTATGGATTTTTGTTTTAAAAACTCCTTGGCTATCTTGAAATATTTGCAGATAGCTAAGAGGATAAGAACTCAATTGCACTGAACTTGTTTTTGAGTCTATAAAAAGCTCGATAGTTTTGATGCCTTGAAATAGTAATTTGTCTTCAGGACTTAAAGTTCTGTAACTGAAGACAATAGCTTGTTCTCCTGAGTGCTTAATCCTCTCCAGTAGATCTTTTAACCATAGATACTGTAAAGTGGCTCCTGCTGGTAAGTCGGCTGGGCTAATGTCTTGTTTTTGGTTATCCAAGACAATAATATTGATACCTCTTGCCTTGAGTAAATAAAATGGCTGCTCAGGATCTTGCACTTCGTAATAAGGCACAGAAAACTTGCTGAGGTCTTTTACTATATCTAGAAATTTTGTTCTATGGTTTTCACTATAAATTTGATCCCCACCAAAAATTACTAGATCAACTGCTTTTTTTGAGATCGAATAAAGAATTTCTCGAATGCTTTCTTGAAGCAGTAGCTCACTGTGCTCGAAGAGTATTTCACTTTTTGATTCAATATCTGGCTGCTTTAATTTTGTGATTTTTTTCTCGCTGAAATTTTTGAAATCTTGATTATGGTCTAAGGTTTTAGCCATTAATTGAGGGCTAAGCCAATTTGAAGATTCTTGCTGCTCTGATTTTACTAACTCGGCTAGGTATAGCTTGGCTTTATTGATATAAAAAATATTGAGACCACTTGTTTTAATGTGCTTTTTGTGGCTGTATTCGTTTTTGAATTTAAAAAGTGCCTGGCTTGGCAAAGTTGTTATTGCAATGAGCAGCAAGGCTATAAGCATTATAAGCTCTCTATCAATTCAACAACTTCATCTTTTGTGATGGCAGCGCAACCGTAGCGCCTAACAGCGATACTTGCAGCAAGGTTACCAATGAGAGCGGCCTCTAGAGGGCTGGCGCCAACACAGCTTGCCACGGTATAGGCTGCTGAGACAGTATCACCGGCGCCAGTGACATCAAAAACTTCGCTGATATTAATTGCTGGTATGAGGGTCGCTGATTCTTTATTGATAAGTGCCATGCCTTTAGAGCCTCTGGTTAAAAGTAGTTCTTGGCATTGTAAATCCTCAAGAAAAACCCGAGAGAGTTTTTCAAGGTCTTTATCGTTTTGAATTTGCATGCCAGTTGCTTTTTCAATATCCGGTTGGTTTGGTGTCATTGAATAGCATGACCTGAATTTTCTTTGCTCGCCATTAGAATCACAAATGCTTTTTTTATTATGGTCTTTGCAGATTTGAATAAGTTGAGCTGCAATGTTTGAGCTTAAGTTGCCATTGCTGTAGTCAGACAATAGTGCAATATCACTATCTTTAATGCTCAGCTTAAAAGCTTCTATTAGCTTTGTCTCTATTTCTGGGTTGATTGCATCTTGGTGTTCTCTGTCGATACGAAGTAGTTGTTGCTGTTGACCAGTGCCACTTTGAAAATCACGGTTGTTGGTTGAAATGATTCTTGTTTTTGTGGTTGTAGGCTTTGAATTATCACTAATTTTGACAAGCTCAATGCCAAGGTCCTTGCAAATATTTTCAAGCTCTTGAGCGTTACTGTCTTCAGCAAGGGTTCCAATTAGCTTTACTCGAGCTCCCAAGCTAGCACAGTTTGCAGCGGCATTTGCAGCTCCACCAAGGCTAAATTTTGAGTTGAGGTGTTTGAGGATCAATACCGGTGCTTCTCGTGAGATCCGGTCAGGTGTGCCAAGAAGATGCTCGTCCAGGATCAAATCACCAAAGATAGCAATACGTGCGCTGGAAAATTTCTCTAAAATTGACTTTAAACGCTCTTTGTCAATTTGTTTTAAGTCGAAATCTTTAAGCTCAATGGTTTCTAGCATTAGTGTTCTAAAACTCCTGAATAACCCATGCTATCAAGGTCTGCAAGTACTGCAACAAAATCGCAGCACTTCTTTAGATAGTCAATTTTGCCTTCACGCTCAAGCATCAAGCTCAACTTCTTGTGTAATTCGTGAAGATGCAGAACATCATTTGCTGCGTATTGTTTTTGATTGTCATTAATAATGCTTGCTCCCCAATCACTTGATTGTTGGTTTTTATTGAGTTCTTTGCCAATTACTTCTTTGCAGAGGTCTTTGAGCCCGTGTTTGTCTGAATAGGTGCGGGCAATTTTACTTGCAATCTTGGTGCAAAAAACTGGTGCCACGATAATACCAAGCCATTCTTTGAGCCAAGCTATATCTGTGCGGGCATAGTGAAAAAGCTTAGTTAACTGAGCTGCTTCTAGTAGTTTTTTTAAATTTGGAGCTTCTTTTTGTCCTTGCTCAATTTGAACTAAGGTAACGTTTCTATCTTCATCTCCAAGTTGTACCAAACAAAGTCTGTCACGATGGATATTTAATCCCATCATTTCGCAATCAACTGCTAGCAAGCTTTTCGAGAGATAATGCTCTAGCTGCTTTTCGGTAATGTCTTTTTTCTCTAGTTTGATTTTCGCTGATGGCATGAGTTTGCTTTGTATCAGGGCTTGATATTTTTTGTCTTTTATTACGAAAGCGCCTTGATCTTGACCTAGTATAACTCTTTTGCATTGGAATTATAACCTTGTAATGACCATCATCTGCTTTGACAATCCTTGTACTCATTGATTTGATTGGTTTTAGCTCAAAGCTGATATTGCTCAGCAAATAGTCAAGCTGGCACTGACCAAACTCACTGTTGTCGCAATCGGCTAGATTAAGCTTCTTTTTCTGCTTGATCTGTTTATCCTTATTATAAGCTGTTACTTCTGTTGCGTAGCTTGCAGCATGGTTGTTATTGGTGTCAAAAACATCAAGCTCGATATCTTTTTTCATTTTGTCAAAATAGCCCAAGTCAACACTGATGATTTTGCTGTTTGAGTTGGATTTTAATAATGTTATAGCTTGACTACTTATAAATACTCTTTGTCCATTCTTGATTTCGTAGGCATTAACTTTAAAACTGCTAGATGTGTTTTTAGATCTATATAAATCTTCAGGTCTCAGTCTCAGTCTAATATTACTGGTTCTGGCTAGATCAAGATTTTTGCTTTTTTTGCTGATTAAAACTTGCATCTCTGATTCCAGTTTGCCTGATACCGACTGTAATGCTTCGTAACGCCGAGTGCTAGCTTCAACATCGATGTTAATAGCAATGCCAAGGTAAATCAAAACAAGAATAGTGTGTAGTAATTTCACTTTTACATAGCTATCTATCGGTGATCTTTTCTTCAGGTGCTATTGTTTAAATAGGCTATTCTAGCTATGTCTCTAGGCTATATGAGCTATCTATGAGCAAACTAAATGAAGCAATTCAAATCTTTCTTGAGGAAATTGGAGCAAGTTCTGCTCCAGTAAATGCTGTTTCTACAGATTCAAGGACTATTAAGCAGGGAGATCTCTACATTGCTTTGCTTGGAGAAAATTTTGATGGTCATGATTTTATAGATCAAGCTTTGAATCAAGGTGCTAGCTTGGCACTGTCACAAAAAACCAGTGGCAAAAATGTCGTTAAGGTAGATGATACCTTGCTTGCTTATCACCGTATCGCGTCAATCTACCGTAGTTTACTTAACCCAATCTTGGTCGCTATTACAGGCTCTAATGGTAAAACTACTACTAAAGATTTGATGAGCTTGTGTTTGTCTCAAAAATTTAAAGTCTATGCTACCGAGAAAAATTTCAATAATGAAATCGGTGTACCTAAAACCATTCTGGCGATGCCAGAAGATACCGAGGTTTTAATTCTGGAAATGGGGATGCGTGGACTAGGACAAATTGATTTACTTTCAAGGACTGCTCAGCCTAATATTGCTGTGATTACTAATTTTGGTAGTGCTCATATTGAACTTTTAGGTTCAAAAGAGAATATCAAAAAAGCTAAGCTGGAAATTAAAAATGGTCTTTGTCAGCATCAAAGCCTTCCTGAGACTCCTTTGTTCTATAAAGCTGAGGATTGCGAAGCCTATGCATTACCTAAAATGCGTTGTTTGCTTTCTTGTGGTTTGCAGTCAAATATTAATTTAGTAGCGAAAGTTGCAAAGTCCTTAGGTCTATCTGAACCAATCATTAATCAAGCTTTAGAAGCATATAATCCTGGTCCTGGTCGCGGTGAGACTATTGAAAAAAACGGCATTACTTATATAGACGAGACTTACAACTCAAGTCCAGAGTCCATAAAAAATAGTGTTGATGCTGTGATGGCTGCCTACCCTCAACAAGAAAAACTTTTTGTTTTAGGAGATGTCAGCGAGTCTGATCCAGCTTTGGTAGATGAGGCTTTTGCTTATGTTGCTGGTCTTGAAGCCAAGCTTTTGGATTTGAGAGGCATAGAGCTTTCAGCTGCTCAAAAGCTTTTGCAAGAAAATCTTGAAGGTTCCAAGGTCTTACTTTTGAAGGCATCAAGATCTCAAAAATTAGAAAAATTGCTTCCCTAGGTCAAACGCATCAATCCTTAATTGGAATATCAGCCATAATCAAAAGTTTTCTGTCATATTCCCAAAAGCGATTTTTTACAAAGAAGCCTTGCTCGAGCAGCTTATTGCGCAAAAAAGCTGGTGGTACAGCCCTATTAGGGCGGTTGAAGTCTTCAAACTCATTGCCAAAAAACATAGCTACCTGGTTTCTCCATGTGCAAAGGTTGGAAGCAACCAAAATTAGCAAACCAGGTCGAATAATCATTGGTGATACTCTGGCAAGAAAACTATTGAAATCATCAGCGTCAGCAATATCCGTGTCAGCAATGACATAGGTGAAAGCTTTTTTACTGTCACTGATTTTGCTGTCCAATTCTGCAAGTGAAGCCACTTTAGTGTAGTGATTATAAGGCTCAAGAGCTTCAGTAATCTGTTCTTGTCCAGAGCTTAGATGTAAGACAGCCTGTCCTTTGTTAATTTCTCTTTTGATTTTTTTTAAGAGAAATTTGTGTAGCGTTTCTTTTTCTATTGTGGCGTTCATGATTTTCTTTGCTCCATAGCTGCTGCATGAAATTCAAGCTCCTCTGCTCTTGCAATCAAGGCAACATCCTCAATGAGTTTGTTGATATCTGGGCTAGCTTCAAAATCTACTAAGGATATTTTTTTCATAAAGTCCTGGCATTGAAGTCCGGAAGAGAATTTTGCACTTGCTGCCGTTGGTAGGCAGTGGCTTGGTCCAGCAAGGTAATCACCTAAGCTCTCACAAGATTTTGTGCCAATGAAAATGGCTCCAGCATTATTGATCAAATCAAGGATTTTTTTATTAGCATCAGCTCCAAGTTGTAATTCTAGATGCTCCGGTGCGTAGTTATTGATGATGTTTGCAGCCTCTTCCAGGCTATTAAAGGCAATAAAAGCACTCCATTTTTCTAAAGAATTTAATATTGTGTCGACTTGTTGCTGGCTTTTTAAAGAGGCTTTTAGACTAGTCTCTAAAATCTCACTAAGTTTGTCTTTGGTTTTGTCAATTAGCTCTTGTGATTCAGAGAGTAGTAAAACCGACTCTAGCCCTGATCCGTGCTCAAGCTGGCTCAAAAGATCATAGGCAATTGTCTCAGGCTTAGCGGTCTTGCCTGCCAGAATCGCAAGCTCGCTGGGTCCATAAATGCCATCGATACCAATTTTTCCAAAGACGTATTTTTTTGCAAGACTAACAAAAATATTGCCTGGTCCAACTACTTTATTGACCGAGCTAATTGATTCTGTACCATGTGCTGCCACTGCAATTGCTTGGGCACCCCCAACTGCATAAAGCTCATCCACTCCACAAAGAAAACAAGCGTGAATAATTGCAGGGTTGATGGGAGGTGGGCTAAACACAACGATGCGCTTAACTCCAGCTACTTTTGCTGGAATCACTGTCATTAAAACAGTAGATATCAATGGTGCCTGACCACCAGGTATATAACAAGCAACCGAGTCCAAGGCTGTATATTTAACACCCAGTTTTTCTTGATAGTCACCCATAAAAGACCAGCCTTGTCCAAGCTTAGAGTTTTTGAATTCTTCTTGATGAAATTTTTCGATACGGTTCTTTGCATTTGCTAAAGCTAAACATAGTTCTTCACTAAGATTCTGCTGCCTGATTTCAATTTGAAAAGGTTTTGCCTTGCTCAAGTCAAATTCTTGACCGTCAAACTTTTGAGTATACGAGGCAACTGCTTTATCACCACCGTTTTTGATGTCTTCAACTATAGTCTTTACTGTGTGGTAGCGCTCATCAAGCTCACTACTTTCAAGCCTTTTAGAAATTTGCTCTAAATTATCGTTGGTTTTAATTGAATACAATAGTTCTGCCTTTATAAATAATGATCTTGTCTTCTAAATGAGCTTTGATTGCTTTTGCAAAAACTAGTTTTTCAACATCTCTGCCTTTACTAATATAATCTGAAGCGCTGTCTTTGTAGTTGACAGGGCAGACATCCTGGCAGATTATTGGCCCCATGTCCAGATCTTCAGTGGCATAATGTGCTGTTGCACCAATGATTTTGACTCCTTTATCATAAGCCTGTTTATATGGATTTGCTCCTTTGAAAGATGGCAGGAAGCTGTGATGAACATTAATGATTCTATGCTCGTAATGCTCAATGAAAGAACCTGTAAGGATTTGCATATAACGAGCTAAAACTACCAGGTCAATATTTAGTGGTTTCAATGTATCAAGGATAGCTTTTTCTTGTGCAAGTTTAGCTTCTTGTTTAGAATCGTATCTTTCTTGTTCGATGGGGCAATGTTTAAATTCAACTCCAAAGTGCTCAGCGACATCTTTGAGATCAGAATGATTACTGATGATTATAGGCAGTTCAAGTTCGAGGTCACCATATTTTTTTTTGAGCAGAATATCATAGAGGCAGTGGTCGTATTTAGATACTAGAATTGCCATTCTTTTTTTCTTAGATGAAAATTTGAAATTCATAGAAAAACTTTCAGCGAGTTCTTGAAATTTACTTTCAAGGTTTTTTATAGAGATATTGATTTTTGTATCATCAATTTCAAGTCGCATAAAAAAAGGAGCACTTGGGTCCTCTTCTGTTGCCAGACTATGTTGCTGCGAGTCTAGTATATTACCGTGATTTTCTGCAATGAAATTAGTAACCGCGCTGACGATTCCAGCTTGATCTGGGCAGCTTATCAATAGTTTTGTTGTCATTGTCCCATCCTCATAGAAATAAATTGGTGTAAATTCTCTGCTCGAAGATAAGGGTTGGTTTGTTTTTGTTTTTCGAGGCTATCACAATGTAAATGATGGTAGTTATGTCCAGGGTAGATGGTTGTTGAATTGGGCATTTTAAGTAGTACATTGGCAATGGTATCGTACATTAGTTCAACATCACCACCAGGTAAATCACAGCGGCCACAACCATCCAAAAAGAGAGTATCTCCAGCAATTAAATTTCCCTCACACATAAAACACTGAGAACCAGGACTATGTCCTGGTGTGTGTACAAAGTCAACTTTTAAATCGCCAAGTTCAATTTGTGTATTTGCATCTACTTCTTTGATATTTTCTCCAATAGGTTTATAAAAACTTGCTTCGTGTTTTGAAACATAGACCGGGATATCATGTGTGCTCAGTAAGTCCTCAATACCATTGGTGTGATCCGGGTGACCATGAGTGATTAGAGCTCCTTGGATATTCCAGTTGTTTTCAAGAGCGATATTTCTAATTAAATCGACATCCCAAGCCGGATCAACAATAACAGCTTCTTCGCTGAGTGAGTTTGCAATCAAATAGACATAGTTATTCATGGGACCTATTTCTATTTGTTTTATTACTAATGGTGAGTTAGTATCCATATCTGAGTTAACATTTTAGCCGATGGCAGCGAAGTCCATAAAAACCATTATCAAAAAACTAGATGAGCGCTACGGTGAGCTTGAGTGTTTTTTGACTCACAAAGACGCTTTTCAGTTGATTTGTGCTGTTTGTCTTTCAGCTCAATGTACAGATGAGAGGGTCAATATGGTGACACCAGGACTTTTTCGAAAATATCCCAATGCAAAAAAGCTTGCAAATGCAAAACTTAAAGATGTTGAAGCCATTGTCAAATCAACAGGTTTTTATAAAAATAAGGCAAAAAATCTTATAAAACTAGCCCAGCAACTAGAAGCTGAGCATGAAGGTGAGGTACCGGACGATATTGAAAAACTGACTAAGCTTGCTGGAGTTGGACGTAAAACAGCAAATGTCGTATTAGGTGATTGGTTTAAAAAACCAGCTGGTGTGGTGGTAGATACTCACGTCAAACGCATCACCAATTTACTTGGGCTAACTGAAAATGAAGACCCAGTGAAAATTGAACAAGACTTGAATGCTCTAGTGCCAAAAAAACACTGGAGGATTTTTTCACTATGGCTTATTGCTCATGGTAGAGAGACCTGCATTGCCCGCAGGGCACAGTGCTCAAAATGTATGTTGGCAAAACAATGTAATCATTATCTTAAAACCGTGTCCTAGATGGCAGATTAAGTGTAAAATTATTAGATTAGGTATTTTAACTTCTGATGGTCATAGCGTATTTAGGCACTTCATTGAAAAATAACCAAAGCCACCCTTTTGCTTCCCAGCTTAGCTATTGCACTATTGAAGAGCTTAAGTCAGTTAAAGTTTCGCATGACGAGTACCCTATGCTTTTGGATGCTATCCATAGCCTTGATTTTGTAGATGAGGTCACTTTGATTTCTACCTGTAATAGATTTGAACTTGTACTATCAAGCTTAGAGCCATTGAGCTTGGAGCAAGTTCAGGAGATTAAAACTATCGTTCATCAGATTAATAAAAGCGAAGTGCCGCTCTCTTACTTGAGTGCTGAAAAAGCACGCTATCAAATTTTGAGAACTTATTGCGGTCTGAATAGTGGCTTAGTTGGTGAAAATGAGATTCGCACACAAATAGATATAGCCTTCAAACAATCTTATGCTATGTCTTATATCAAAAAAGAGTGCATGAATCTATTGGAGGAAGCCACTCAATTAAGAAGCTTGGTTGATAATTATATTTTTAGAGAACCTGTTTCATACTGCAAAGTTGCAATGCAGATGTCTTTAGTTCGTTTTGAACAAAATGATTTTAATAAGATTGTAGTGCTTGGCTCTGGTAGCACTGCTTATAGTGTGGTTGAGTCACTTGTCGAGCTTGGTAATAAAGCTGAAAATATCCACTTAGGTCATAGGATTAGTTTTTCATCTGATCAAATTTCTAGCTTTAAAGCCAATGATAGTTTTGCTGATATGAGTTTCACCCGCTCTAAGTATGGATACCATACAGACAAAATTAAAGAGCTAGTTTCGGATGCTGATTTACTGGTGTTTGCAATAGATTCAAAAAATCCAGTTATGAGTTTTAATCAAAACCACAAACAAAAAATTGTTGATTTTAATTCTAGACCTAGTTGTAGTTTTAGTGCTGACTCCGATAATTACATTTCTAGTATTGATTTAGACGCTTTTGTCAGAGACTATTCTAATAAAAGATGCGTTAATGAAGTTTTTCAAAGTAGGCTTTATTTAGCTGAGTCTATGCTTTTGGATGCTGCTGTGAGTAACTCGGTCGAAACAAAAATGACGGTTTAGCAGCTATTAAGAGCTGTTGGTGTTGTGAGATTATCTAGGGTCTGTATTCTATTGATATTTCAGAATTTGGAGGGGCAGTAAAAGGAGAAGTTTTTACTGGTATTACTGGCTTATGTTTCATGCTTTCTATCATGTCATCCGAAAGGCTGTATTTAAACCATCCTTGATTTTCGGGTTGATCTTTTGGAAATGGTATTTTTAATACTTTTTCAACAAAGTTAAGGCTATGCTTTATATCTTGACTTCTGTCTGTGATATTTTTAGTTGAATTAACAAGCTTATAGACCTTAGGTACTTGTCCCAAAATACCTTTTTTCGGTGACTTTAACTTAACGATGTATTTTTTGGATAAAAGAGGATATGTTTTCAAATCTATCTCTCCATCGACATCTACAGGAAGCATTGAATTCCAAACCTCAGGGCTTACTTTTTCAACACGATTATTTATTGAAAGTCGATTGAATATTTTAGCTTTTTGAGCCTTTTCCTTTGCCCTTTCAAAAAATCTATTTATTTGTGCAAGATGAGCTACACTCGCATAACAATGATTAAAGAAGATTATGTTCTGTATGACCATTTTTTTCTTGAGGTTATGTAGTCTCGTCCTGAGTTTTTCGTATTCTTGCTTTAATGGTCCCTCATCTAGTAACAACCCCTGTTCAAAAATAGTTTCATCAAGATCTTTTTTTTGTTCTCTTCGGAGTCTGTTGGCTCTATTAATAATCCTTTGCTGGACTAGATCAAATTGGTTTATATCAGTGAAGTTACTAAGTTCTGAATCAGCGTAAGCAATTGCAACAGGCCATCTAAAGTATCCAGGTATATTGCGAAAGAACTTTTTGAAACTCTCTATATTAGGGTCAGGATGTTTTTCCTCGTCAAGATGTCCAGTACCAACACCAAGATAAATTTTCAGTAAATCACTTGCTTCGGAACTTGGTCTATGTGCTGGTTTGAATACCACACCTTTATGAGGGTCAACTTGATCTATGATTCTCTCAGCAATCAATTCAATATCTGTACCAGTCCACCCCTTACTCTTAAATTCTCTTGGATTTCTTTGGACAAGTTCTTTTATAGCAGGGATTGCTTGTGACAAAGTATTCAAATCCGGCGTTGTAAGATCATCACCCATGTTATAGTCATTTAAAACTTGCATTAGCTTCTCGGCATAAACAAAGGGTGATTTTTTTGTTGCTTCTGTTGCTTCTGTATTTACGATAATTAAATCCTTGATACATTTTTTAACATTTTCATCTAATTCATCATTCATTTCTTTCAGTAGATCTTTTAGTTCAATATCTTTGATACCTGAAGTAAATGCTGCCGTGCCATTAAGAGCACAAGTTGCCACCATGATAAAAGGGAGATTTTTCTGATCTAATTTTTGCTCTTCATATTCGATAGCTTCTCCAAGTATGGTAAGGTCATCAGCGCTTGGTCTAAACAAATTAATTCTTTCCAAGGTATCTGCCTCTCCTGCAGGAGGAAGGGTATCAGAATCTAACAATGCTCCTACAACTTCAAGAGCAAAAGTTGCTCCTGCTATAGATGCAAGACCAGTCATAAATTCATGTCGAGTCATTTTTTTTGATAAAATTTCTGGTGCTTTTGTGACCGCATGAAGCAATGTATTATCTCTGTTATGACCAGTATCGTTGATTTTTCTTGGACCGGTGAAGAGCTCTCTTCTGTTGATCTCTCCTCTCCTTGGAGACTTATCTGGTGGTGGTACTTTTACCATGTCTTAGATAATATCACAAGGAGTTATGTGAAAATTTAAGGTGTTTTATTTTTTGCATCTCCTGCTCTAATTTAAGTTTTTCTTGCTGTATTTTCATCCATTCTTTTGAGCTATCATCTAAATTCTTAAGATCTTCTTTAAGTTTGTGGATTTGCACTTTGAGACGAGATTCTTTGAGTTTTCTCATAGACTCTTGAAATCTTTCACTCATATCATTGCGTTCAGGGATTTGATCGATTTTGATGCCAAGGTCAGTAATATGCTTATTTAGATGGCGTTTTTCAACTAGCCTTTGATATAAAAGCTTGAATTTCTCTTGGATATCACTAAGCTCAGGATTTTCAAAGCTGATTTCTACCAAGACCTCCAGGACTTCGTTATGCTCAGGGCTAATTAAACCTTCTTGAGATTGCATAAAGCTCTCCAGTATGCCTCTATCCTGAAGTGCCAATAATAAAAACTCTTGCTCGCAGCCATAAATAGCATCTTCTATAAAAATCAAGTGCCCATTAACCATGGTGTATGGATTTCTTTTCTGCGGAGATTTTGTCTCTTTGTTTTGATAAGGATCGTCTTTATATGAATTAATACTCTTGTTGATTTCTTCTAAAACAGCTTCACCATCAAGATTGAGGCTGTCTGAAATTTTGCGTTGATACTCTTGCAAAAGAATTTTGTTATCGATGAGTTTGAGAAACTGTCCAATCTCTCTTACTGCTTTAGCTTTTGCAGTGTGGGAGTTTTTATCACAATTATCCAGGATTTTGTCTATGCTGTAATCAAGGTAGAGTGGTGAGTTTTCGATTAGTTTATGAAAAGCTTGCTGTGACTGTGACTTAATAAACTCGTCTGGGTCCTTACCACCTGGGGTTCTAATGATTTTTAGTTCGTAGTCAGTGTCTTTAAAAACTTGAGCTATATTCTCAGCGGCTCGCTTGCAGGCATTTTCACCAGCTTCATCACTATCTAAGCAAAGAAAGATTTTTTTTGAGCTAGTGTATTTCGACATCACTTTGATTTGTTTTTGTGTCAGCGCAGTTCCTTGGTTAGCAACAACATTTTTGATGCCAGCTTGCACCAGGCTTATAACATCAAAAAAACCTTCTACCAAAATCACAGCATCCTGTTTTTTGATTTCATCTTTTGCCAGATCTAAGCCGTATAAGACTGAACCTTTGTGGTAGGTACTGGTCTCCGGTGAGTTGATGTATTTGGCAGCATTGTCTTGGCTGCCAGGTAAAATGCGAGCTCCAAAAGCTAGTACTCTGGATCTTTCATCTCTTATAGGGATCATCAAACGGCCGCGAAAACGATCAAAATACCTGCCGTTTTTCTCACTTTTAATAGCCAGACCGGCATCTACGATCTGCTCTTCAGTAATGGTCAATTTTTCTTTTAGGTGGGTGATAAGTTTGCCCCAGTCGTGATTGTCAGCTGGTGAGTAACCAAGCTCAAACTGGCTGATACTAGCTGTGCTGATATCTCTTTGCTCTAAATAGTCGCGGGCGCTGCGGGCGTCATTACTAGCAAGTAGCTGGTCGTAATAGAACTTGGCAGCTTCATTATGCATCTTGATTTTGAGGTTAAATTCTTTGCTAGCTTCTGGGTTGGATTCTTTGAGCTCCACTCCGTATTTCTCTGCCAAGTCTTTGAGGGTGTCTTTAAATTCTTTTTGGTAGTATTCTGACCAGAATTTGAAAACATCACCACCAGCTCCGCAGCTAAAACATTTGAAAATTTGCTTACTTGGGCTAATGAACATTGAAGGTTTAGTATCGTTATGAAAAGGACAAACCGCGACGTAATTTGCTCCCGATTTTTTCACGGG
Organism: uncultured Candidatus Melainabacteria bacterium; assembly: GCA_963922625.1. Lineage (GTDB taxonomy): Bacteria > Cyanobacteriota > Vampirovibrionia > LMEP-6097 > LMEP-6097 > CAWUIS01. The sequence continues at coordinate 19,999 of CAWUIS010000010.1, forward strand.
AATGATTTCAGATATTAGCTCTACAATGTCTGCCAGACTTTTAATCTGCTCTATTTCATTAGGCACTATTAACAGTATATACTTTTTGGCTTAATACTTTTGAAGATAACCTATTCTTAACCTGGAAAGTTAAGAAAAGGGTATATAAAATAAAGAGGTAGTTATGAGTTTAAGAATTTTACTGGTTGATGATGAAGTTAATTTAATTGAGCCAATGTCTTATACCTTGAAACAAAAAGGTTACGAGACAATCACCGCACTAAATGGTGAGCAGGCCATGTCTAAATATGAATCAGAGGATCCTGATTTGATTTTACTGGATTGGTCTATGCCTGACCTTTCTGGTATCGAAG
>CAWUIS010000011.1:0-18824 GCA_963922625.1 uncultured Candidatus Melainabacteria bacterium
AAAATGAACGGCACAAATTTCAATGACAATGACCTCGCTGATAATGAAGGGCATTTCGGTATTAATGTCATTCAAGGAAATGAAAACGATGCCGATTCAAATTTCAACAACAGAATCTCAAATATAGTTGGTGAGTTTGGTACACGAGGCAATATCGCAACTGAAAAAGCTGAAAACTCAGAGGCTCTTTTCAACTCTCTTAATGATAGAAGACTTAGTATCAGTGGCGTTTCTATTGAGGAAGAGACTGGTAACTTGATGCTTTATCAAAATGCTTTTTCAGCAAATGCTAGGGTAATGAGCGCTATAGATGAAACCCTACAAGCAATACTAGGAATCTTGTAGTTTTTCCGGCAGACTCTAACAAATGATCAAATATTAAGACCTTTGCTTTGTGTATTAGTTTTGGCGACACGCCCAAAAGCACAAGCTATAATTGGCATCGATGAATAAAATCATTGATGGAAAAGCTGTAGCTCAAAAGATTCGTGAAGAACTAAAAGAAAAAATACAAGCAAGTTCCGGGCAAGCTCCTGGGCTTGCTGTGATTTTGGTAGGTGATGACCCCGCAAGTCATTACTATGTTGGGTCTAAACAAAAAGCATGTAGCGAGGTTGGCATTGAATCTTTTAAGACAGTACTTGCTGCTAGTGCAAGTAAAGAAGATGTCATTGAGACTATAAAAAAATACAATGCTGATGATAAGGTTCACGGGATTTTATTACAGCTACCCTTACCAGATGCCATTAGAGAATTCACTCAGGAGATCGTAGACAATATTGATCCTACTAAAGATGCAGATGGTCTGACAACAACAAATTTAGGCAAATTAATTACAAAAGACCCCAAGGCCGTTGAGCCATGCACACCCAAAGGCTGTATGGAACTACTTAAACGTTATCAAGTAGAACTTAGTGGCAAAAAAGCTTTGGTCATTGGCCGTAGTACCTTAGTTGGCAAACCTATTTCGCTACTTTTAAACAATGCAAACGCGACTGTCACTATGGCTCATAGCCGAAGCCAGAATCTTGAACAAGAAATTGCTGAGGCAGATATACTCATTGCAGCGGTTGGCAGTAAAGAATTTGTTAAAGGTCAGCATCTAAAAAAAGGCGCGGTAGTGATAGATGTTGGAATTAATGCTGATGAAATTGAAGGTAAGCGTAAGTTATTTGGTGATGTTGAATTTAATAGTGCTGAACAAAAAGCAGCGTTAATCACACCAGTACCAGGTGGGGTTGGTCCTATGACAGTGGCAATGCTCCTACAAAACACGTATTTACTTTCGTCGAGAATGTCCTAACACCGCAAAATATCATATATAATGATCCAAGATGGAAATTGGACAAATAGGTTTAATCTCAGCTCTAGCGCTTGCTAACGGCCTGGTTTTACTGGCTCTTAGTGCTGGTATTCAAAGAGTTTTTGGTATTTTTGATCCTGGTGGTGTCAAAAATGAATCATATGAGTGTGGCATGAAGCCAGAAATGGGAGCTCAAGTTCAGTTTGATATTAAGTACTATCTTTTTGCCATAATTTTTATTGTTTTTGATGTTGAGTTTGTTTTTTTAATGCCGTGGGCTAATTTATTTAATGCAACTCAAGGCAACAGAACCTTCATCATTATCGAAGCTTTTATTTTTGTTGGCATTTTAATGCTTGGTCTGGTTTATGCCTTTAAGAAAGGGGCATTAAACTGGAACCAAGACTAAGTCATGATTAAAGATCGTCTCGAAAACTTAATGAGAAAAAAGCGCTGCACTATGCTTGGTGTGGGGCCTATGAGCAAGAACTGTGTGGATGCAACGATAGAGCTTGCTAATGACTATCAAATCCCACTAATGTTGATCGCTTCGCGCAGGCAGATTGATTCAGAAGCTTTTGGGGGAGGCTATGTAAATAACTGGACTACTGAAGAATTTTCAAAATATGTCATTGACCAAGACAAAAAAGGCTGTGTTATTCTAGCTCGTGACCATGGTGGGCCTTGGCAAAATACTATTGAAAAAGAACAAAAACTTAGTCTCAAAAGAGCAATGGAATCTGCAAAAAAATCATACGAAGCAGACATACTCTCTGGTTTTGAAGTAATTCATATAGATCCGAGTGAAGATATTTTCGGACAGTCTACTGTCGACCAAATCCTTGATCGTGTTTACGAGCTTTTGGAATTTTGTACAAGCGTTGCTCATAAAGCAAACAAAGATATTACTTTTGAGATTGGAACCGAGGAGCAAAGTGGTGGAACAAACTCTCGTGAAGAACTTGAGTATGTACTAGCTAATGTTTTAGGTTTTTGTGAAAAAAACAAAATTCAAAAACCCACTTATGTTGTAATTCAAACTGGCACTAAAGTTATGGAAACTCGCAATGTTGGGACCTTTGATTGGCCTTTGCGTATCGTCAATGAACTACCCGCCGAAATTCAAGTACCTCAAATGATAGAGCTCTGTAATAAATACAATATTTTCATGAAAGAGCATAATACTGACTATCTTTCAAATGAAGCCTTGAGCTGGCACCCAAAATTTGGAATCCATGCAGCAAACGTTGCACCCGAATTTGGTGTTGAAGAAACATTATCATTTTTGCAAATTCTTAACGACTATAACTTGCTTAAACTTAGTGAGCGCTTTACTTCGCTTGCATATGATTCTAAAAAATGGGAAAAATGGATGCTTCCAGATTCAAGTGCAACTAAAAGAGATAAAGCAGTGATTGCAGGGCATTATATTTTTGCTAAACCTGAATTTATAGAAATTAAGAACGAAGCTCAAAAGTTTATTAAAGACGTTGCTCTTGATCAATACCTCAAAGACAGAATAAAACTTTCTATAATGCGCTATATCAAAGGATTTAGACTACAAAATATCAACAAGCCTGTGATGAAGCAAGTAAGTTACAAGCCAAGCCTTGAGGTCACGAGATGAAAAGAACTGCAACTATAATACTCAACAGAAATCTCCCTGAAGAAACAGACAAGCTCTGTGATGATATCAAAAAACATAATCATAGACTGACTGATATTTTTGTTGTTGAAAGTGGTTCACAGAGTGATGCATTGTCGAAATACTGCACTTGGCATGCTGACTGGCCTGAAGCAATAGAAGAAGGCTTACGTTATCCTAGAGGATTTAACTATGCTTTGCATAAACTATACACAGAAGACCGCTTTAAAGACTATGACTACTTTTTTCTAGTTTGTAATGATGTGAAATTTAAAACACAAAATATTATAGAAATACTAGAAGAAGAAATGCAGATACACGAGCGTTTGGCAATTCTTTCTCCATGCTCAGAACAATGGGGGGAGAAGATTTTAGTCTCTGATAATAATGATGTGAAATATTTTTGGCATACTCAATTTTTAGCTTGGTTTATCAGAAAAGAATTTATAGAAGATGTGATTCCTCTTGATACTGAGAAAGAAGACTTCAAGAGCTTTATGTTTGATGGTAGTAATTTTCGTGGCTATGGCGTTGACTTAGAACTCATTGCAAAAGCTTATGCAAATGACTGGGCTTGCGGCATTACCCCTAGGGCCTGGCAAACTGAAGATGAATCCTATCTCAAAACAAAATCGGGCATTATGAAAACAGATCAGTATGATGTCAATATTGAAAAGCTTTTAAAAGAAGGGAAAAACTGGTTGAGATCAAAATATGGCTTCAATAGCAGATGGTTGTTACAAATGTATTCAAAGAACTTTTACGATAAATTTTTCGAGCACTATCCTGAACTAAAGCAATATCAGATTAACTAAAAAGGAGTCTTTATGACAACAGCAGCAAAAGTAATAGAAAAGCCTTGGGGCAAAGAAGAGGTCGTTGAGATCAATGATAAGTATATGATGAAAAAACTTACAATGCATAAAGGTCACCGATGCAGTATTCAGTATCATAATCAAAAAAAAGAGACTATCTACGTACTTGAGGGGCGTCTCAATATTTATATTGGGGATAGTCTTGAGAACCTAAGCAAAAAAGAGTTTCTTCCTGGGGAGTCTATCACCATCACACCTGGCATGGTTCACAGAATGGAGGCAGAACTTGAAGATGCAGTCTACCTTGAAGCTTCAACCCCTGAGATGGATGACGTTGTCAGACTACAAGACGACTATAATAGATAAATATGCAAGTCCAAAATAATTTAAAACAAATTAGCGAAAAATACTTTGAAGCATTCGCGCAAAAGAATCTACATGTGTTGTCTGAAATGTTTACTGATGATGTCGTGCTTTTTGATCCCATCATTAAAGAAGTCAAATCAAAGGAAGAAGTACTAGCAGCAAACAAAAAGATTTTTGAGAGTGCTCAAGAAATAAAATTTGTTTTCAAAAGAATTTTTGTTGACAATGAAGCCTTAGTGAGTACCGCAGAGCTCAAAATAGATTTTGATGGCAAGCTAATTGAAGTTGTTGACATCATTGAATTTGACGAAATGGGCAAAATTAAAAAAATCACAGCCTACCTAGACTCTAAACAAGTGTCATGAACTACAAAGTATTAATACCTGCCGCTGGGACTGGTTCAAGACTAGGTGAGCTTACGTGCAATATAAATAAGCCTTTAGTCGCTATTGCTCATAAGCCTAGTATTTCTTATATCATCGAGAAATTTCCAATTGATACACCTATTGTTATTGCTCTAGGCTATAAGGGAGATCTACTCAAAGAATATCTGAGGCTCGCTTACTCTGAAAGAATTTTTGAATTTGTCACAATTGATCCTTATGAAGGTGAGGGCTCTGGCTTAGGTCTAAGTATTTTGAGCTGCAAAGACAAATTACAATGCCCTTTTGTGTTTTGTTCGTGCGACACACTGGTTGATGAAAAAATACCTGCTCCTGATTGTAATTGGCTTGGTTACGCTAGTCTTGATAGTGATCTAAAACAATACAGGACAGTAAAGCTGAATAATCAAGGCAAGGTGACTGCTTTACTTGAAAAAGGTAGCACTGAAAAAGATATTTATCCTTATATTGGTCTTGCTGGTATTAAAGACTTCAAGCTTTTTTGGCAAAGCATGGAAGCTGGCAAGTCAAATGGCTCTATTAGCATTGGTGAATCTTACGCTATCCAAAACCTCAAAGACATCCATGCCCTTGAATTCACTTGGAACGATAGTGGCAACTTAGAAGCCTTAAAAAAATTAAGAGCTAAATACCATGATGAAAACGGTCCAAATATTCTAGAAAAACCAACTGAAGCTATTTGGTTTGTTAATGATAAAGTGATTAAATTTAATACTGATAAAAGCTTTATCTCTGATCGTGTAGAGCGTACCAAAGTACTTGGAGACTTCGTCCCAAAAATCTTAGCTAGTACAGAACATATGTACTCCTACAAAAAGCTTGATGGCGATGTTGTATCAGACCTTGTTAATCTCAAGATCTTTGAAGCTTTGTTAGATTACTCCCAAGAATTTTGGCAAGCTTCACCCAAACAAGCTCGTATTCTCAATAATGAGGAGAAAGAAAATTTCAAAAAAGTTTGTTTTGATTTTTATCAAGACAAAACTTTTAAAAGAGTGCGTGCATATTTTGATAAGTTTGAGAATAAAGACTCTGAAGAAAGCATTAACGGTTTTCTCAGACCTAAAACCATTGATCTACTTGAAAGGCTTGATTGGGACTGGGTTTGTCAAGGATTACCGGGGAACTTCCATGGTGATTTTCACTTTGAAAATATACTCTACCAAGAAGATACCGGCAAATTTAGTTTCTTAGATTGGCGCCAAAACTTTGGTGGCATTATTGATTATGGTGATATTTACTATGATCTAGGCAAACTAAATCACGGACTAATTGTCAACCATGAAATTGTTGCCAGAGATCTTTATTCGGCTAAAAAACACGGAAATGAAATTAGCTACGATATCCATCGTAAACAAAGCCTAGTTGAATGCGAGGGATTTTTAGCAAACTATCTTATAGCTAATGATTACGACTACAAAAAAGTTTACTTAATGACAGCTTTAATTTATCTAAATATTGCAGCACTGCACCATTATCCTTACTGTCACTTACTTTACTATCTTGGCAAAGATATGCTAGCTAAAGTTCATGAAGAAAGCTATTCTGTTAATCGCCCCAATACCGCTTTTGGGCTGGTATAGATAGCCAATATTTTATTTTCTCTGGCTATACTATCCCGGTGTTTATTTATAAGAATCTGGGCTTCTTGCTTAGATGATGCAAAAAAAGATAGCTTTGGCATATATTTAGATAGCTTAGTAAATTTTCTTTTAGCATCAGTATAACCTCCAATCCAGATATATTCATCAGCAGGATAGTTCATAGCCAATGCCTCATTTGCTATGAACTTAAACAATCTGTAGTCATGAGAGCATTGCTCAGCTACTTCAGGCAGCTCTCTAAAAAGCTGAGGATCTAAAAGCCTTTGTTTGCCTTGATTAGATATAGAATCAGACTTTTGGATTAAGACATAATCAACAGCAAGCTCTTTGAGCAATCTAGGGTTGAGTAAATAAATGGCTGTGCGGTAAGTTACAAAGTCTGGCTTTAACATCATCCCACCAGGACTATGAAAACCAGCAATATAGGGTAGATCATGAGCCCAAGGTCTTAATTTGGGATCATAATGTAATAAGACATCTCCAGATTTATGAATTTTTGTCAGTAAAGCAACTAAATCTTTTTCCTCAGAATTAAAACTATAGCCAGTAATAGTGATTTTCTCATTTGGGATAAAATAGATTATCCCTGGTATAAGACTGATTGATAAAGACAATATCGCTATGGCAACAAAAGCACGCTGCCATAGTTTGAATCTATGCTTGGCAAACAAAATATATATACCAACGGCTATAAATAGCATCGCATAAATTTTTGCTGGAAATAAGAAACGAGTTAGTTCAATTGGAGCGATAACAAAAGTGAAAAGGGATATTGGTAAAAAACAAATCAAAGAAGCTAGAATTAATAGTGAATGTGCCCAAGTAAAGTTTTTTCTTTTCAAAAAAAGCACTAGGCATAAAACAACCAGTGCAAGTAAAATCAGAAAACCAAACTCACGAAAGCTTACACTCGAAAAAATAGGAATCTCTAGCTTGAATTCTCCGACTCTTTCCTCAAAGCTCGCTGATAAACCCTTTAGATAATCATTATCATAAAAATAACTTAGATAACGCATGAAACCAATAGTCCATGTAGTATGAGGATTAAAAATCATGGCTTCTAAGCCATTGATCTTTGATTGACTCGTAGTAAAACTCAATAATATCGCAAGTGGACTTAAGCCCGTTAGTATTAATAGAGGTTTTACCAAAGAGCTTAAAAAACCTTGTTGTAAAACTATAGTGAAGAATTGTGCTGCTGCCACAATGCCAAGAGCAGCTAGTATTGGTAATAAATAAGCAGAGAAAGTAAAGTTAGACACAAAGATAAGCAACAAGGCGGAAAAGTAAAAAGCAAGATTTGTTTTAACCTGAGCATCTTGAATCATGAAAATCAAGAGTAAAACAGCAAATGCATAAGCTATACCCCAACTAACAGGCATAGAGCTTGTATTGTTTGAAAAGCAATCACTAGAAATATGAGATGACCATATCCAAGAACGGATATAAGAGAAAATATCCCCCGTGAAAAAATTCCCAAACTCACGTATGAAAAATTCAACTGAGTTAATTGACATAAAACAAAAAATTATAAAAGTCGATAAGAAAGCATATGTTTTATTTTGTGTAAATCTCCAAACTATCTCAAACACTAGTAGCGGTAACAGAAAAACAGCCAAAGCTAATAAAAGACCATTATGAGTAAAAGCATCAATAGAAGGAGCCACAAGTCGCATTGCCGCAATAATCAAATCAGCACCACTATGATAAAAATCAAAAACAACATCCTGATCCACAATCAAACGTGGTGGATAAAAATCATTAAAAGCAATATTTGAGGAGTAAGCTAGGTGCTGAGCATCACCAATACCTTGAGTTTGATTTTTAATAAATGAACAAATTGAACAAAAAAAAGCAAAGACTAGAAGCCCAATCTCAGAGCGATGGATTTTTTCGATTTTGAAATGACTCTTTTTAGAAATAAAAAAAATAGAGATCAAATTGAGAGCGAGAACTGGGATTAGTGATTTTGCAAAAGAACCAGTAAGGTAAGAAATTAAGTGGATGACTAGAATATTTAAGGCGATGCCAATACATATTGGCAGGGTGATAAGACCACTTAGGTTGAGTTTATCCTTATTGAAAGCTCTTAAAATAGCTAAGCCACTAGAACAAATCAATATAAAGGAAAAAAACAAACTAGCAATACTAAGACCTAAATACATAATAGTGAATATTGTAGCCAGAAGTATAACTTAGTTTTGAGGCGTAGGGTCTCCCCATGATAAGGTAATACTCAATCATTTTTAGTAAAATACAATGATTGGGTATTCTAATAATTTTAAACATAATATCTCTTACTCCTCTCCTTGCCATAGAGCTTTAGACCAGTATGAAAAATCGACTAAAAAAGATTTGGACTTTGCTGTCCTACTCAAAACACTAGATAGTATTTTTGCTTTCCAAGTTGAACAAAATGAGCCAATTGTCTCCACCAAGGCTAAAGAGCAAGAAGCTAATATTGAAAATTACTATTACAGATACTACTTTGATAGCAGAAATGAACTTGAAAAATCACTTCATACTTCAAAATCAGACGCCATAGATATTTTTTTAAAGCAAATGGATAGGATAGTCAAATTTGGAGCATATAGCCCAATAACTCTGAGCAATGTTTATGAAAATAGTATTACTAAAAATGAAAGCAAAAAACCACTCATAACTACACCACCTCAACATGGACAAAGCTGGAATTATTCAGGCTTAGATTTACGCAACGTAAATCTAGTTTCTAATACATTTATCAATCAGTTAAACCCTTCCACAAAATTTACAGTAGACCTTCAAGGTGCTGACTTAAGAGGAGTCACTTTAACCAAGTTTGATTCTAAAAGGACTGCAAAGTTAGATTACGAGCTAGGGGAAGCTGATCTTAGATACTTAAAAGCAGAGAATTTCAACCCAATGAATCCTCCCAATTGCAAAGGAGCACTATTAAAAGCAGAAGCTTTTATTCACAATATCCCGGGACTAGATTTATCACATCTACCAAATTTCATAGAGGAAAAAGCATCAGGGCTTCTATTCTCAAGAATGCAACATTTAGCACTAGATCCCAAGTCTCTCAATAATTTTTTAAAACACCACGGTATTGATCTGAATAAAGATTTTAATACTGAGCACTATATTTATAAAACCATTAATAGTGGTAATACTGAAAAAATCAAAGAATTATCACGGGCTATTGTTTCTATTAATTATGGAGTATCAAATATAGCAAAAGAATATGGTGTTGATGAAAACATTCGAAATGATATCTTCAAGCAACTTATCAGTGGTCTTGAAAGTTCAAATATCTCTCAAATAGAACAAAAAATTGGCAAACTTGAGTTTAGTGACTATGAATTTATTAGAGACAAAACAGAAGAAGTACTGCAAGCCTTAATCTATCCTGAGCTAATTGCTAACTTGAATACAGAAAGTTTACAAATGATAAATGAAGATGATTTGATGCGTGAATTAATGCCCCGTTTTTATAAAGCTATATTACAAAAAGGGGTGAGGTTTGACCAACTTAGAGAGCTCTCTGAACTTTGGTACAAAAGTAAAGTCAGAAATAATCTTATAGAGGTCAATTTCTCAGAAAGATCAACTTGGCATGGCTTGCTCGACGAAAATCAACACCCTCAACAACGTATTAAATCAAGTGAGACATTTCCTTATGATCTCCAATGTTTGCTTTCAACCAATGACTTTAAAAGAGAGTCAAAAGAGACTGGAAATTGTTTGTATCGTGAACGAAAATATACATCAGGAGCGGTAAATGGTGAATATCATTTTTTCTCTATTCGCGATAGTGACGATAAGCCATTGAGAACTATGGCATTTCGTTTACTGCAACCAAACACCGAAAAGACACCATGGCATAATCAGTGCCCTAGAATTAACATACCAAATTCTGATCTAAAATTAGAGCTATGTATTTTTCAAGATGATACTCACGATGACTTAATTAGCAATGCATTCGATGAGCTTAAAACTAGAATTGAGTCGGGTGATATACAACTACAGCTCGAAAATCTTGGGTACCTGGAGCAGGACAAAAAGTCTATTTTTGATAGGAAAATTTCTGATATTGAAAAGGCAGTTGGACTCCATAGTAAGTCTATTCAGATCATTGATAAAGCAAGAAGCAATTTAAATCATCGTCAGGCTTTAGCACAAGAAAATGCCTGGATCATTATTGCAAGACCTCGCCACAATCTAATTGGCGTTCACAGTGAAGACATTGATACTGCTGGTTCACGGAGTCGCTTGAACCAGCGTGAAGAACAACTAATCAAAACTCCAGCTCTTAGACCTGCGGGGTCTGGAATAGAACAAGGAGGAAGTCTTCAGAGAGAACAATTTTTTTCCTTCGCTAAAGGTCCAGGAGATATCTGCCTCAATGATGGTAGCGTTACTTTTATACCTAAGGAATTTAAAGAGCAAGGCTTAGATCAGTTCATGGAAAGCTCAGGGTTGCGATATAAAATGTGGCAAGCTGTTGACACTATGTTGCATCCACAATAAAGCTGGATAGGCTGCTAACCAAGCCCATATAAATCTATTAAAACCAAAGAGAAATGAGTTTGTAATATGAAAGCTCAAAGCTAAGACAAGTCCTAGAATCAGAGTAATTTTGCTTATTAAAAACAATGGAAAACTCAGCTCAAAAATGATTACTAAGCATGAAGCTATTTTGAGCAAATTTTTATAGCGAGACAAAGCTCTCAAGGATTCAGAAGCAGGAAAAGCCGAAAAAGCAAACAAGTCTTCTAAAGCCTTGCCGCTACGCCAGTCTGGATTGCTGACTTTGACACAGCCTGCAACAAAATAGGAAGCAAGAACTTGAAGAGCTAAGTAAACCCATACATATTTTTCGAAAACACTACCATCTAGAAAATGAACCAGAGTTAAGCTAGTCAAAACAAGCAAACTCATACGATCAGCACCACCGTGATAGGGCCCTTGAAAACGCTTCAAAACAAATAAAGCATGCAGCAATAAAAGCAAACAAAACCATTTGGTTAAAAAACCCAAGATGATAGCCAAAGCAAATACAAGCATTGGTATATAGAGTGCTTTTTCTTTTTTATGTGAATAAGCATATTCAAAAGCTTGTTGTAAAAAAGCAGTTGCAAGCAAGATTTCACTCAGACGAATTGACAGCTCAATATTCATAAAAGTTTATTTTTTCAAGTTGAGATTCAAATAGAACGTTTCTTTTCAAACCCCGCTCACCTTTACTCACAAACACTAAACGAAATTTTAAAAAATTAGCTTTGCTTTTTGACTCTGCTGGAAGATAGTTTTTTATAGCAGTAAAAATTTCATTTTCATTATGCTGGCTTGGCTTGATGATTTGTTTTTCAGCACAATTCATAATATATAGAGCATAGTTCCAATCTGGATTGAAAAAAATTCTTTTGATGTTGTCGACGAAGTGTAATTTTTCTGGTCTAAGTTGTAACTCTTGCCATTGATGTACGCCCATATCCTCTTGAGTGTGACAGGAGAATTCAATACGAGCAGAGGGGGCAATTTCATTAAAAAACTGCCAAGAAGGCATGAAAATAGGCATAACCAAATTGAAAAAACCCTGCATTGATTAGATTTTATAAGCACTTTCTTAAAAATCTTGTGTTTTAGCTAGTCAAAACCTAAAAAGTCTATAATTGATCCTGAAATAGGCGTGGCAGATGTCGCCAAGTGGTTAAGGCTCCGGTTTGTGGTACCGGCATTCGTGGGTTCAACTCCCATCATCTGCCCCATTAATTAAAAATAAAAGGCACCTTCATGGTGCTTTTTTTTTCTTAGGCAAGTGTTGAGATTTGATCCAAGAGTGTCACATGTTCGGCTGAGTGGATAAGACGGTTGTGAAAAAACTGCAAACATGCCAGCCAGCTGAAAGCCCGTCTTGGGCGCGTTAAGAATTGCGTAAGCAATTTAGCGACCTTACTCCCATCATATACAAATTATCTTTAAAACATGAAAACAGAAGACGTGTCAATGCCCCCGAATGATTTAAATATTTGGCTCTATACCTAGCTTTTTTAGGTTATAAAGTGGTGACCCATTATAGGTTCTCCACTTTTATGCACTTCTTAACTGTGCAAGTGTATAATTTTAATAAGTTCTTCTGATAGTAAAAGTCGGCTTCATGTCGTGCGGTTTCGTACCCTAGCTGCAAAAGGGCTATAAATTTTCAAATGACTGAAAACATTGAAACTAAATTGAACTTTGAAATTAAGACTAAACTTGACCTTGTTGACATAAGCTCAAAGTCTGTAATAAACCGCGTCTTAGACGCTCTTTTGTTCAAAAAAACCAGCGACTTAAAAGGAATGTCCAAATCAGAGCTTGGTCAAGAATTTATGGTCCTATCCAATCAAATCAGAGAAGATGCCTATGCCAACGGCATGACTGAGGAACTTGCACAAGAAATCATTGAAGAGATTTCATAAGTGAAAAATATTTTAATTGATAAACGAGTTGTTCTTGATACTAATGTACTTATTAGTCTTTTGATTTCTAATAACTATTCAAGTAAATTTGCAGAACTAGTCAACTATATTTTTGCTCATAACACTGTTTTATGCTCAAAAGACACTATTGATGAGCTTTTCGATGTTATCAACAGACCAAAATTAAAAAAGGTGATTAAGAATACCAGTTTTTTAGAAAACTGGATTAAAATTATCGTTCTCAGGTCTGAGCGAGTTCTTACTGATACTGAAATTCAAGCTTGCAGAGATCAAAACGACAATAAATTTCTTGAGCTTGCGGTTTCTGGTAAAGCCGATTTTATAATTACAGGTGATAACGACTTGCTTGAATTAAATCCTTTTGAAAATGTCGAGATTGTAACTCCAGCTGAAGCCTTAACACTAATAACAAGTTCTAGTATGTAAAAGTATGGATAAAATCAGACTTTCAATGATTTGATATTACTTTAAATAAAGCAAAACCATGGCGAAAATTAATACGCTCTAAATTTACATCTGAATACTAAAAAAACAAGACTCAATATCAAAAGTCCGTTCAGTATACTCCCCAGTAAAGATGGGGTAATGAGAAATAAAAAATAGAAGCCAAGTGTCCCAAGTCCGCTCCCCCAAAATATTGCTAGATCAGAAGTATTCAACTTCAATATTTTTACGGCAAAGTTAGATACAACAATTGAAGCAATAAATAGCCAACAAATTCCAGAAAGTTTAGTCGATAAACTACTTGGAGCTCCAACCTCGTAAGCCCCTACTAAATAAGCCTTTTCTAAGAGCACTAATAGCTGAGATACTCCAAAAGCTAAAACCGAAAAACGAGCCTGTAAGGCAACTTTGCAAAATATGACAGGCGCTAAGTATTGTATAAAACCAGCAAGGAGTAGTAATGAGACTTTGATCATCCTAAATTATTCCCAAAATTACTGTCTGACTTAGATACAGGAGTTTCTAAATTATTAATCATCGCAACTGTATAGCCTGGGTACTCACCGGAATTAATCTTACTGACAAATTGTTGACGCGTCATTTTACGGTTAGATAGTACATCTAAAAATCTAATGTTACGCCCGGTTTCACTTTCCTTTATGACCCTCACAGGTTTTATTAAAAAGTCTTCGTAGATCCTTGAGTCTTCTTCTTGATCAGCCGTTGTAATTAAGCCGCCTGATGTGAGTTCTTTTTTTAAAGAATTAGCCAGGTCTTTTGAAGAATTGGTCAAATTACCATGAGAGCGACCAACTTTATTATTCCAAAGGTCCATATTTTTTTGTTCTGCAGGTTGTTGTCTAATTAAATCACCAAGTATTTCATTAAGCTGACCAAGCAAGTTTGCAGTGAGTTCTTGATATTTTTGAGTATAAATTCCACTAACATATGCATGTCGAAAAGCATCAACATCACTGTTGGAGAATTCTCCACTTGCAATATCCCAATCACCTGATTCAGTCTTGGGTAATGCTCTGATGTTGTCGTTAAAATATTTGTAAGCTTCATTTTTAGCTTCTTCACGAGTACCTATCAAGTCTTGAAAATACTGAACGAGGTCTATGACTTGCTCTGACATAGATTTTAAATGATATCACCAAGTTGTTAAATAATTCTATTAATCACAATTTAGCTTTTCATAACTAAACACTCATGAATTTTAGTAAAACTCAAATTTTCAGTAGTACAAAAGTAGCGAACTTTTTTAACCAGGGCTGCCCCATTAATTAAAAATAAAAGGCACCTTCATGGTGCTTTTTTATTTTTCTTAGGCAAGTGTTGTGGGTTGATCCAAGAGTGTCACATGTCCGGCTGACTCCCATCATATCCAAATTATCTTTAAAACATGAAAACAGAAGACGGCCCAAAAATCTTTGAAAGAAGCTATAATCTAATGGCAGCTTGATTGACCGTATATAATGACCTATACTCCTAAATTATGCCATATTTCTGGAATTATATATCGAATTTATCGCCTAATTGCTTGTTTTTAAGCTTGAGTCAAGACTCAAGGTGATAAAGAGACCATACCATGATAATATTTTGATCATCGTTTATAAGTAAGGACTTGTTGTAAGTGATTAAACCAGGGCATGCAAAACTTCAGTTTATAAGTTTAAGGGCATTTAAAGAACTTGATGAAGTTGATGAAGAGGAGCTTTCAAAATACTTCTCTTGCGAGAATAGACCGGAATATGTTGGGCTTACCTGGTCTTCAAAGAATGGAATCCAGACTAAAGTTGCCGATAATCCTGATTCGGTTTTATCAACCTATGCTAGTACTGCTAGAAATTGTAATTGTGGGGTAATAGCAATTAATACTGACGGTTTACATGCAAATGCCGTTTTCCATTTGGACCCTACAGAGTACGACAAATTACAGACTCCAGAGGGCATTACGCAATTTAAATCAGATATTAATTCCAGGTTTCGCATCTTGTTTCAATCACTAGACAAGTTTATACAAGGTGAAAATGTGACTCCAGGGCAAGATATATTTGTGGATTTTCTGATTTCGGGTGGATGCAGACCATGGAAAAAAGGTCATATGAGGGACGATGAAATTTCACAAAGCTCTAATGAAATGAGAGAAATTATTGAAGATGCTTTTGAGCAAAATTTAAAAATTACCATGGATAGGACCAAAAAACTTGTTAAGATACATGCAGCTAAATCAACTGCATTTGGTCAAACAGGACATGAGGAAACAAATATTCATTACAATCCTCAAAAAAATATAATTTCAGTTGCTACTAATGCAATTGGTGACGACTATTTTGTGGATCCTGAAATAGCTTACGCTGATTATTCAATCCATAAATTACATGCTGCTCAATAAGCTCACCTATTGAGATTATTTTTGCTGTGATATGATCCGCCATAGGATTTTTGAGCTCAGTGTTAGATCTAATCAGACCTGCGTATACCCTCCGAAATCGCTAAGTTTCTTGCAATTTATCTACTTTTTAATATAGGTATTCGAGGTGGGCAGGAGCTGGCTCACCAAGGTATCGATATGACTGGTCTGCAAGTTGTGGCTGTCTGTATCTTGTTTTCATTGCTTACGCCGCCAATATTTTTCTTCATATTAAAAAAGAAAATTGATTTGCATAATGCCGGTGCTATTGCAGCGACTTACAGCTCGATTAGTTTGGTTGCTTTTGCTGCTGCCATTACTTACATTGATGGTTTTAAAATTTCTTATGGCGGTTATATGCTACTTTCCAAGCTCTAGCTTAAAGAAGTAGCTAACATCGTCCAGTAAGCCCACCTACTTCAAAGCTAAACACTCCTGAATCTTACTAAAACTCAAATTTTCTAAAGTACAAAAGTAGCGAACTTTGTTAACCAGGGCTGCCCCATTAATTAAAAATAAAAGGCACCTTCATGGTGCTTTTTTATTTTTCTTAGGCAAGTGTTGTGGGTTGATCCAAGAGTTTCACATGTTCAGCTGACTCCCATCATATCCAAATTATCTTTGCAAAGCACTATTTCTTAATCAAAATGTGGATTGTGTAACTATGACCCCAAATCCCTCTATTTTTCAGCTTGAACAATATCATGGGTAATCTCAAAGAAAACTCCCAATCTCAAATCAACCAAAATACCGGCAAGCTAAATGAGATGAAAACAAAATAACAGAAATAAGTGGACCCTTCTTGATTGTAGCGGGTAATCCTAGTTGGCAGTTTTCTGCATAAAAAGATACCCGTGTCTTCCGTTGTGTTCATCTTGCTTTGCTTCAGTACGCCATTTGTATTTAGATAAGTCCCTGAGTCTTGTTTCAATTAATGATGAATTATATGGTCTAGTGATACCCGTTAGTTTAAGTTTACCTCCAGGTTTGAGTACTCTATCGATCTCTTTTAAACCTTGCGCAAACTCACTATCCTTGGGACAATGCAGAGGAAATGCATATTGCGAAATATATTGATAGACGCTTCTATCAGCAAGAGGCAGTTTGCACCAATCAGCGGCAATTGAATTATTAATTACTTCTTCTATAACGTTATCTTTATGTTGAGAATCTCTAACGATAGGATAATCCTCAAGCATTCTTGGAAAGTTCTCTTGTCTGAAAGCAGGTTTCATGAATGCAGGATTTATACTTATAACTTTTGTACTTTCGCCAACTTGACTTTCATATTTTTTTGCATAGATATCACAAGCAAGAGAACCATAACCAGAACCAACATCAACAGTGGTTTTATTATCAAAATCGTTTATAAGGGAACCTAGATCTTCCGTCTCTGAATCTTGAGCTAAATGCGATAATCCTCTAGGGGTTTGAGCACCATGGTCAACTTGATTGTGAATTTGGATCTTCGTTAAGTAAGATGGTTGAGTAGTGGAAATAGCTATCATCTTTAATATTATGTACTTTACGCAATGCTCGGATCTCCTGAAAAAAGTAGCAAACTTTGTTAACCAACGCGGTCCCAAATCTAATGTAAAGTTTGTAATTTTTTTGTCCAAGTATTGTAGTCAATATTCTTGGGCAGCACGGGGATTCTGGGTTTTCCGTTGTTCCAAATATTAGGAATGTTAATTTGCTGAGGAGCACCGTCAATTTCTGTGGTAATGGTTCGGCTAGTGTTAGCACTAAAAATATCGAAAGCTAGTTTACTAATGTAAGCAATTGGTTCTTGAATCTCTGAATTCTTATTTAATGCACTGTTAAAACTACATGCTAGAGCTTTTTCAAAAGCAGAATTTGTGACAACAGCCTGTTCAGTAGCTTTAATTTTTCCGTAATTATGAGCATTCAAATTAACGTCAATTTCTCCATTTGCAAGTTTGGCTTTAAATATTTCATAAGATTCTTGAGCAATTTTAGAAGGTTCCCTGCCATCTGAAACCCAACCTTCATGCTGTATTAGTTTTAATACTTTGCCTGAATAATGAGCTTCTTTGTCACCATTAGTTTTGATGAAGATTGGTACATAGTTCTCAAAAGCAAGACTTCTTTGTTGATCTATTTCATCTATTTCAAATTCTAAGACAGAATGTGGTGTTTCTCCCTTGTAGACAGCAAAGTAATGTCTTTGTCCCGCTTCAGCCATGGTTGAATATGTGGCATCCTTACCAATGCAAAGACCAGTAATATTTGAAATCTTTTGAAATTCTTCAAAAGAACATAGGTTTTTTATGTATATATCATCCTTATTAATTAGGACCGGTTCCATGATTAATGCCTGCCAGTCTGAAGCTGGAAGGTATTGTGTTAGCATGCGATTAAAATTACACCTAGGGTCGTGTATATCTTTTGACCATTTTAGTAAAATAGCTAAATCTATTTGCTGGGCTCTCTCTTGGTGTACTTGCTGAAGCAATTTAATTAAACTTGGGCTTTGTTGTTTTAAAATCTTATCAAGCTGACCAGGACTTAAGTTTTGACAAAATTTTTGCCCTTCTTTTTCATATAATTCAGGTAATAATATGTAACAAATTATTGGACGAATACCATCTAAGATATTGGCTAAATCGTACATGGAGGTTGCATTAAGCCTATGAATAAAAGTTTTTTTCTGCTCCGTATCTTTAGGTATTAAAGAATCTTGCAAGTATCTTTTAAACTCCTCTTTTTTTTCTGGTAAAGAAAACTCCTCTGATAGTTGATCAACCATGAACTTTGCAGCTAAAGCAGATCTTAAAGTTTTAATAAATGGAACTGGTTGATTTTTGTTGTTATTGATTAATTCCTTGTAAGCAGGCTCTAAAGGGAAATTGCCCAAGTCGATCTCATCTTGGTCAAAAATATTTTTTGCAATATATCCAAGAGTTTTTTCATCCAGATCGTTAATCCGTGCTAGAAGCAAGTCAAGATAGCTAATAGCGGTTTTTAAATTACGTTCATAAAAAACATTATCAACTTTGATATTAAGTGAGAGAGTTTTATCTTCTAATACTTTGAAGGCAGCCTTATTTGAAAATGAAGCAGCTTCGATATTTGCGCCTGTTAAATCAGCCCCTCGTAAATGAGTCCCTCTTAAATTAGCCTCTGTTAAATTCGCTCCTCTTAAATTAGCCTGTGTTAAATCAGCCTCTGTTAAATTAGCCCCTCTTAAATTAGCTTTTTCTAAATTAGTAGTTCCTAACCTAGCTTTATCCAAATCAGCTTTTTCTAAATCAGCTTTTTCTAAATCAGCCCATCCTAAATGAGCGCCTTTAAAGTTAGTAGCTATTAAATTAGCCCCTCTTAAATTAGCGTCTGTTA
>CAWUIS010000012.1:0-18498 GCA_963922625.1 uncultured Candidatus Melainabacteria bacterium
CAATCTTAGTAAGTTCTCTAGTGATCTTATTGATTCTTTTGCTGACAGTTCTTTTAGATCTTGCTCCGTAATATTACCCAACAGTTTAGGTACAAGCTCATCAACTATAGTAAGCGTCTCAGTCCTAGCATCAATGTTCATTTGGACTATCTTCTTACCTGCTCCTTCTGCCGTTTGCTTTCTTAGCTCTGACCAGCTTCCAAGAGGAGTCCATGCTTCAATAGTTTGCTTTTTTCACCAGTTTTCTCTGATACCCTTGATGCTGGCATCCCTGATATATACAGGGTTTTAGCTTTATCTTTGATATCAGCTGCTATCCTGGCTCCCATATCTTTATTATATCTATGTTGTAATAATCATCTTTTTTTTACATTGTCAAATCACCTTAATAAATAACTTTGTACATAGATAATGACTTTTATTGCACCTATGGTTGCTGCTAGTACAGCTTTTAGGTACCAAATAGCGCCAAAAGATGAACCCATCCAGCACGATGTAACTAAAGTTAGCAAATGAGATGAGCGTCAATTTGAAGGAGCTCGTATTCCAAGCGGCATTCAGGTTATTGCAAATCTCATAAAAATTAACAAACTAGAAATTTCTGATAAAGAAGTTGTGAACTTTCTTTCTGGGGTAGGTGTCTTAGATTTTGGTGCTCTTGACACAGAAGATGATAATGATTTGGTCAGTTTCCTAAATAGTAAAAAACCTCAAAGTGATGGGCTGAGTCATCCAAGAACCAGAATTACCCCTAATCAAAGACAGAACAGTGCTCCAGATTGGGTTGAAAAACCAAGGTCTGTTGATTTGGCAATAGGATATATCATGGGGCGATCTTCGGCTCAAGAACTTCAAAAAAGAGGAGATGGCGATAGGCTTTATGACACTATTCAACATCAAAGTATCGCTAGAGAATTAGGAAATAGCTTGAGTGATAACGGAGTAGCAATTGTTGACTCCAGATCTTTTAAGGGTGATTTTAATGACTTTAGAAACAAATTAAATCCACTTAGTTTATTTATTTCACCTATTGAAGGAACTCCTTTGTTCATTATTTCACGTAAGCCAGATTATAAATTAGATGATTTTGCAAGAAGCGTAAAAACCGATACATAAGAGAAGAATTCATTTGATTTCTGCAAGAGTATTAGGGGCTAATAAGAACAATTTATCTTCCTGATGTTTACTCAGTCAACCCACGCCAATATTTCTCTTCTCTAGCTTTAAGTTGCAGGCTGAGTCGAGGTACCTGAAGCCTTACCAAACATTCCATCATAAATTTGAGCAATCTCAAATACTTTATTCGTCAGGAAATGAATATCCATTGGTGTTAAATGCTTTTCGATTATTGCTCCAATTTTGTTGAATAACGGAAAAGCGCTTAAAAGTGCACTGTGAAGTTTTCTAGCGCCTTCAGCTATGGTCTTAGGATCTATACCTTGAGCTACAGCAACTTTATTTATAAAAGATTTAAGGAAAGCACCTCCAGGTAAGCGCGCAAGATCATCAGCACTGATATTACCAAGATCTCTCGGTATGGCTAAAAGAGCAGTGTGAAGTGCTTGCAAATGAGGACTTGTATCTGGTGAAACTGTCTTGACTACTCTACCGGCAAGATCTAAATTACCTTGAGAACGATTTATCAAAGTCTCCAAAGCTTTCATAGCATCATCATTATTGGTAGGTCGTCCCCGAGCAGCACTAGCTAGATCTTTACCTACACCTGGAGGAGCCATTTCAGCCATGGAATTTATTATGACACAATGTGCTGTAAATTTTCAAGTACATAAGATTAATCAATATCAAATAATACTAAAATAGGCTATGTATTTACTGATTGAAGGCAAATTATACAACTTTTGATAGCCAAATTTCGGCTAACGCAAGCAATTCAAGCTCACCTACAGAGGAGCGTACTCCAATTTGTTCATCGGATCTCCATGCAAGGTTAGAGGAGTTTAGAGATTTCAAATTTTTTCATAAATTATGGCTTATGGATGGTATGCCAACTCGTCAAGTTGGGTTATCCGAAGCGATAGCGTGTGAAGAACAGCTTACAACAGTCGGTGTTAATGCAAAAGGAACTTTTGAACACACACCAAAAAGACCTGGAATCTCAAATATCACAGATCGAGATGAAGGGGAGTATTTAGCTCGTTACTTGAAGACATAGTTTAGTTTAAACTTGTAATGTTTATTAATAGGTTTGGGTATTAATGTGAGTAGTTTTCGGGCTACACGCTACGAAGTTTTGATAAAGGCTCTTAAAAAAATGGAGCGGAAGATGGGACTCGAACCCACAACAGCCTGCTTGGAAGGCAGGTACTCTAGCCAATTGAGTTACTTCCGCTTGTTGTTATGGCTGACTTCCTTGGAAGGCAGCCATACTTATTAAAATTCTACCCTGCATGCATATATTTTTCATTAATCAATAGGATTTTTTGAGTTTTCCCAAAATTAAATATAAGATAAAGTTGGGTGAAAATAATCACATTGTTAATAAAGCTTTTAATATAATCTATCTTGGATTGCATCATACATGATTACTTCGGCTTTGACCAATTTCTCTGGCGTAAATTTTGCGTCTATGATACCAGATTCGGTGCGTCAGATCGCCTCGCGCCTGTGGAATTCTACAAAAGCCATTGCCGGCTTTAACTCTACCACCAGAGAAGCTAGTCGCAGTCGTGCAGTAAGCTTAGCTGAGCCAGAGGATCGTCCGGGTGAAAAATGTGGTGTCTTTGGTGTTTTTTCTCTAGATAATGATAAAGCTCATCTTGGTGGAGAGCTTTTTAATGGCTTACAACCTCTGCAGCATAGAGGACAGGACGCTGCAGGTGTGGCTATGTTTACTCCCGACCATGCTGAGAAAATAATACCTGATGAGTTGTATCATGGAACTGGTAAGAGCCCTTCAATAAATAAAATCAACAGGTTTCCATACTTACAAGAAAGAAGTAAAGGCAAAATAGTTGATGTATTTTTAAGGGCAGAAGACGAGGACGGAGTCCCAGCTAAACGCCTAACAGAGGGATTTAGTAAAGCCGAGGCTAGTCACGGTATAGCACATAATCTATACACTACCAATAAAGCTAAAAAATCTAATGACGGACGCGAAGTTGATGCCGTAGACTCTAGCGGTGATAAGCCTGTACCCCAGCCTATAGTAATGAATGGCAGCGGAAGATCGCCGATACAACTAGCCTTTGCTTTTAATGGCAATATCGATGATCTAGCTCCCTTAAGAAAGTTTGTTCAAGACAACTCTAATGATCTACCGTTTTTCCAGGGCTTTTCAAACGGGGATAACCCCAAAAATCATGTTGATGCTATGAACGATAGCCTTTTAATGGCAAGCGCTTTGTTTATAAATTATAAAAAAACTGGAGACCTAAAACAAGCATTGAATGCTTCTAAGCATCTATTCCGCGGTGCTTATTCAATACTTTTGATGGACAAAGAAAACCTTGCAGCATTTAGAGGACCTTTTGGTGTTAGGCCTTTGAGTATCGCAAGTAGATCCGATAAAAACGGCGAAAAAGTATATTTTTCTTCAGAGACTATATCTTGGTTGCCTCTAAAAGCTACTCATATTAGAAATTTAGAACCAGGTGAGATTTTAGTTATCAATAAAGATACCAAGCTAGAAGATTTAGCCCAAGCAAAACCAGAAGATAATGCCTTTCAAGGTATGAAACACAAAAAACTGAGGAATTTATATCCGGATCTTCTTGAAGCTTTGTATTTTAGGCATGCTGCAAGTGCGCGTGAGCATAAAACACCTGATGGAACAGTACAGTTAGTACCATACGCAAGGATTAGAAGAAATTTTGGTAAAAGACTTGCTGATAATTTTAATATTCGCCAGAGTTTAGTAAATCCTAAATGGAAAGCCAAAAATACGAAAACATTCCAAGCTTTATCTAGCAAAGACAAAGAAGATTTCTATGTAGTACCAGTGCTTTCTAGTGGCAAATACGCTGCAGAAGGTTTTGCAAAACAATTGGGCATGCAGGTTTATTCTTTGCTTTATAGAAACGATGGCAGCTCGCGTACATTTATCGATGATGGTAAGGGCGTCGACCAAAAACATATCGCCATTAAAGACCCTGATTTAGTTACAGACAACAAAGGTAATGTGCCAGGTAGCCAAGATAGAAAAAGAGATATCAATTTTGTTCTAGTTGATGATTCTCTGATTCGAGGTAGTACTTCAAGATCTATAGTTAAGAAAATGAAGGAGGCATACCCTCACGCTAAAATCCATCTGGCAATTGCAGCTCCAAGATTCAGATTCCCTAATTTTAATGGTGTTGCTACTGGAGACCAGAACACCTTGCTTGCTCACCGACTTTATAAATACGAGCCAGAGACTGTTCGAAAGATGGAGCAGCTTGAAAAAGCAATCAAAGGTCTTCAAAAATCAGGAAATCCTAATGAAGTTAGTGCTAAGCAAGAAGAGCTTCAAAACCTAATTGTCAATAAAGAAAAATCAGAGTTCATAGAAGCGAAAAGTACACAAAAGTCCGATCTAGAACAAGCTGATAGAGATCTTGACCAAAGAATAGCTGATTATTTAGGTTGTGAGTCAGTTACCTTCTTGTCGCGTGAGGATTTTAATAATAAATATTCAGACGAGCAATCAGACCATGGTATGGAATTTGAGATGTCACATTGCGATGGGGTATATCCAGTTCCGCTTTCAAAAGAACGCTTTGACAAGATAGAAGAATCTGGGGTTGCGGGCGAGCCTCAAGCTCTATTCGAGAAAGATGAGTACAAGCTTCCACAAGCAGCCTAAATGACACACGCCCATAAGATAAACATGGTATTATTCCTGCTTTGACTTTGCTTGAAACAAGGTGATTAATATGACTGATCTAGAACTTTTGATGCCGGGGGGAAGCCTCGAGAAAATAAAATACGCTGTTGCTTATGGAGCGGATGCTGTCTACGCAGGGGTACCGCGTTATAGTTTGCGTGCTCGTGAAAATGAGTTTTTTGATATTGAGCTGGTACAGCAGGCTGTTGATTTTGTTCATGCGCGTGGTAAGAAAATTTACCTTACTTGTAATATCTACGCTCACAACAATAAAATCAATGGCTTTATGGATGCTATGTCTGAGATGGTGCAAGTCAAGCCAGATGCCTTTATTATGACTGACCCTGGTCTTATTGCTCTGACTAAAGAAAAATTTCCAGAGGCTAATATTCATCTTTCAACGCAGGCTAATAATACTAACTGGGCTCAAGTAAAATTCTGGAAAGACTATGGTATTGATCGTGTCATTTTGGCCCGCGAACTTAAAATTGATGAGATCAAAGAGATCCATGAAAAAGTACCTGATATTGAGCTTGAAGCTTTTGTACACGGTGCTATTTGCATGGCTTATTCTGGGCGTTGTTTATTGTCAAACTACCTGAGTTACCGTGATGCCAATCAAGGTACTTGCTCGCATACATGCCGCTGGGGTTTTAAAGTCAATGCTAATGATGCCATGCAGCAAAATTCTCAAGAAGATGACACGCGCACGGAGTATATTCCTCTTGAGGGTAGTTTCTATCTTGAAGAGCGCGAGAGACCAGGTGAGATGATGCCGGTTGATGAGGATGAGTATGGTACCTACATCATGAACTCAAAAGATTTATGTGCGATTGATTACCTCACTCAATTAAGAGATGCTGGTGTTGTTAGCTTTAAAGTTGAGGGCCGTAATAAAACTGAGTACTACGCATCATTAGTAGCTCGTGCTTATAGAAAGGGTTTGGATGCTATTCAAGATGGCTCTTCCTTGCCACAAGATTTACGCGATTGGATGCTTGAAGAAGTCAGTACTACTGCGAATCGTGGTTTTATTCCTGGTTTTTACGCTCGTCAAGCTAAAGCAGCAGCTCAAGAGCTAGAAAGATCACATTGCGTGCAGACTCATCTCTATGCTGGGCGTGTTGTTGCTTATGACGCTCAGACTCGAGTTGCTGAAATTGAAGTGAAAAATAGAATCGATGAAGGTGATGTTTTGACTTTTATCAGTCCAGAAAGAGAATTTGTATTTGAGTTTAAAGACGCTTCTTTTCATGCTGATTTTGCTAGCAAAACTGAGCATGCTCACGGTGGCGGTAAAAATGTTTTTCTAAAGCTTGATAAGGATTTGGGTGAGCATGCTTTGACTACCATTATTCGTATGCCATTTAAAGAGCCTGTTTCTTTACGCCAGCGCACTCCAGCACAAGCTGCGCCAAGTCTTTAGCTGCGTTGTTTTTGAATTTTTCTAACTCAGAGACAAAAACATCTCTGCGTGCCGGCTCGTTTGCAAAGCCCTGAATCAAATAAAAAAGTTTTGTTTGAAAGCCCTTGTCATTTTGATCAAGACTGACAGCAGCACCCGCTTCCACCATGGCAGCTGCGTTTTTATTTTGGTGGTCATGTGCCGCCCATGGCAGTGGTACAAAAATTGGCACAATGTCAGCAGCTATCATTTCAGCTATGGTCATAGCACCTGACCGGCATACCGCAACATCAGCCCAAGAGGACAGAGCAGGCATTTCGTGGCTATAGTCTATGACTTGATAGTTGCTGTATAGCTTTGGATTGCCATCTAAATATTTATCAACAAAGCCTTGAAAATTTTTCTTGCCAGTAATGTGAATGATTTCAATATTCAAATCACAAATTTCATCAAGCATTTCACCAATGGCATTATTGATGGACTCAGCACCTTGAGAACCGCCACTAATCAGTAGGTGTAGTTTTTCATCCTCTGAAACATTTTGTTTTAGTGCGAGTTGAAATTTTTTGGATACTGGATTGCCTGTTACCAAAACTCTGCCATTTTTAGGCTTGTCTTTAAGGCAATCAAAGGCAATGGTCAGTGCGGCAGCATCACCCACAAAGACCTTATTGGCAAGTCCCATATGAGCATCTAGGTTATGAATGATATAGGGTATGTTCAGGGAGATTGCTGCAACAAAAACAGGTCCAGCAACATAGCCGCCAGTACCAAATACTATGTCGATATCTGCTTCTTTTAGGTGCTTGCGTGCAAGAGATATATTTTTAGCAAAATTACTTAGCCAAGAAAAAATCGCTAAAGGATTAATGCTACGCACCAAAGGACTTGCTTCAATGGCCTGAAATTTTATATAGCTGGAATAAGCTTTGCCCTGGTGGTCTTTAAGAAGGTTTTGTTTTAATAACTGGGCCTCAAGTTTGTTATGGTTGCCAATATAGTAAATTTCAGCTTCAGGGGATTGCTCTAGAAGCTCTTCAGCGAGCGCAAAACAGGGGTATATATGACCTCCAGTGCCTCCGCCCGTTAATGCTAGCTTAATATGACTCACTTATTAGTACGACCTTACGCCAAATTTTAAAGGAATAATGTAATTCAGGACCTAAAATCATGATAAATCCCCTGTCACAGCCAGAAAATAATATAATTAAGAGAGAAAAAAAAATTATGAACTGGTCTAATGCGCTTTATTTAATTTTATCTCCAATACTTGCTCCAATTGCTTTATATTTTTGGCTGAAAGAAGGCTCTTTTAATTGGAACACGATTATTTTAGCTGTCACTTTAGGTATCTTTGCTCAGGTTAGTATCACCGCTGGTTACCACAGACTTTTTTCTCACAGAACTTATAACGCTCACTGGCTTGTAAGACTTTTCTTTTTGGTTTTTGGTGCAGCTGCTTTTGAAGGCTCAGCTTTACAGTGGTCGCTTGATCATCGTAATCACCATAACTATGTTGATGATAATGAGAAAGATCCTTATAGCATCAATAAAGGTTTCATTTGGGCGCATTTTGGTTGGTTGCTTTACAAAAAAGATGAACAATTTAAGGATATTGATAAAGCAGGTGATTTGACAAGAGATCCATTAGTTATGTGGCAGTATAAGTACTGGGTTATTATTGGTGTGTTTTTTGCTTTTGTGGTTCCTGCTTTGATTGCTATGACTTGGGGAGATTTATTTGGCGGACTTGCTATTGCTGGTCTTGTTAGAACCGTTGTTACTCACCACTCAACTTTCTTGATTAACTCACTAGCACACGTTATGGGTAAGCAAACTTACTCAGATTCTCATAGTGCCCGTGATAATTTATTTACGGCAATTCTTACTTTTGGTGAAGGCTATCACAATTATCATCATGAATTTCCTTCTGATTACCGTAACGGTCCTCGTTCCTATGATTATGATCCTACTAAGTGGATTATCAAGGCTTTGTCTTTGCTTGGTTTAACTTGGGATCTTAAAACAATTCCTGAAGAAATCATTGTACGTAAGCGTATGCAGATGACAGAGAAGCGTATGCAAAGAAAGTTTGAACTTAAAGGTTTTAATCTTTTTGCTAATAGTGACTTTAAGTTGATGACTACTGTTAAAGAAAAAACGGAAGTTGCTTTCAAAAAGCTTTCGGAATTGAGACGTGAATACCAGAAGCTCGCAAAATCAACCAAAATCATTTCTGATCGTAATTTCATCAAGCTTGAAATGGATGTACTCAACGACAAAATCAGCTCAGCTAAAGAAGAGTTTCTAGCTCTTGTTTCTGATTGGTATTTGATGAGAAAAAGAGTTTTAGCTTACGCCGGTAAATAACTAACCGCTCTTAAGCTGTTCCCAAGTTTTGTGGTTGCGTTTGTAGTAACCTAATTCATCAGAAAAACCATCAAAGAAAAAATCTACTAGAGGATGTTCTATATCTTCTTGGTTTTCGTCGAGTTCGATGTTTTCTTGTGCAACGTAGCTAATACTATTAGAACCATCTATCAATAGGTAGTACCAAGGCTTGTCTTTAGCAGGCTGGCTTGATGATTTTTTATAAAGCTCTTCATCATTAATGAAGTACATGTCATAGTCAGTGATCAATGCCCTAAAACCTTCACGCTTGTGCTTAACCATTTGTCCTCTCCTAAAACTTGGTTTTGCTAGTTCGTTTAAAGTTTCGGCAACAAAGAATCTTGGGATTTGTACTAGAAAGTTATTACCAGCTTGGTCTTGGAACTCATACTCTCCCTCCATAGAACCAAAGTTAGTTTCGAGGTTGCAAAAGCTAATATATTCGTAGCTTTCACCAGCTTGGATTTTGGGCTGCATACCAATGACACCAGCGCCTTGAACCTCTTCTTGTTTTGAATTGGAATCAATAATGATCCAATGGCGATTAAGCAGCTGTACTGTCTCAGAAGAATCATTTTGAATTTTTACTTTGTAGCTGAACATGTACTTTTTGTTGTAAGTATCAGAGTACTCATCCATGAACATAGTCTGAGCAGAGACTTTGATTTGCTTTGCTATATTAGTTTCTAGTTTCATCTTGATAACAAATCCTACCATTTATATATACTTCTTTGACGCTGCAAATGTCGGTATCCATAATAATCTTGAATGGATCGCAAGAATCAAGATCTAAATCCATTTTTCTTAGTTCTAATACGACAAAATCAGCACTTTTACCTTCATCAAGACTGCCTAATTCATGATTTTTATTAATCAATTTTGCTGCCTTCTCGGTAATAAGCTGATATTTTGTTCTTGCACTTAAATTTTTGATGGTATGAGCCTCTTTGCGCATATCAAGATCATAGTTAGAGGCAAGACTATCGGTGCCAAGACCAAAATCAAAATTTTCATTGTTCCATATTTGATGTTCTGGTACTTGGTTTCCTAAAAACTTATTACTGCGAGGGCAAGATACAAATTTGACTTTTGATTTTTTAAGCTCTTGCATATGTTCAAGTGGAGCGTAGCAAAGATGCGTTAATAGAAGGTTAGCTGATACTAAATCATTTTTAATTAAAAAGTCACATGAGCCATCATAGCTCTGCCAATGTTCAAGTTTAGTCTCAAGTGTATTTAACCATGACCAAAATTCAACAGCTTCTTTGCTAGCCTCGCTATCCTTCTCTTTAAACCATTTTTCTTCAGCTTGAGATTCTGCTAAATGCGTGAGAATAAGTTTATTGTTTTTTTTGCCCCAAGCTAGTGCTTTTTTCCATAGACTCACAGAAACGTCATAGCAGGCGTGCGGTGACAAAGTAAGCTGAATGTCATCAGTCTCCTCAAATTTATCTAATTCGTGGATAGCCTTTGTGAAAATTTCATCTGTTTTTTGAGGGTCTGAACCAAAAATTTCTAGGCCAATAATTGCTTTTAGGCCAGTGCTTTGTATTGCTTGATAGCTAGCCTCTAAGCTACTGGTGTTGTCAATAATAAAAGTACTGCCACTGGCAAGAGCTTTTTGAGCACCCAGCTTGCTATCCACCATATGGTCTATTTTTTTTGAATTTATCATCAAGTCTTTGAGCCAAGGAAAGAGATTTTGAGGTTTAAGTTGGAGCTTCGAAAATGCTAAATGTGCATGTAGATTAAGGAAGCCAGCGACCAGAATAGTATTTTTGCCATTATTGACCTCTGGATTTTTTTTATAAGACTCAATCTGGCAGCTATTTTTAGATAAACAGAGCTCATAATTTTTTAACAGCTCATTAGCGTTTTTGACTATTAGTTTGTGGGTATGATGCCGGTAGGTCATAGATAGTAGTTATGCTAAAGGATTTTTCATTTTAATATGCTAAAACTCGAAATCAAAAAAGATGACGGAGTTGAGCTAGAGCTAGAGGTTGGTGGCCAGCTTTTATATAGTGATGCTGAGCATTTTAAAGAAACAGTTTTGCCACACTTAAAAGAGCAGTCTGTTGTCATTGTTGACTGTTCTGAGTTGAATTTTTTGGATAGTGCCGGCATGGGTTCTTTTGTACGTTTATGGAAGGAATGTAAAATGATTGGTGCAGATCTTGAGTTACATAATGTTATTGATGATGTGCAAAGTCTTTTGAGAATAGCTCGTCTTCATCAACTTACAAGAATCATATCTAAAACCAATCAATAATGTCTAGCGAAAAGCCAGCAACAGATTTGAAAGGCAAGATTCATCAGCTGGAATCGCGGCTTGAGAGCGAAAGAAAGCGTAATGATGACAAAACTGCCATCATGAAAAAAACTATTGCAGAGACCGAGGATCTTGCTCGTCACCTGCAAAATACAACGCTGGCTTTAATCCAAGAAAGGCAGATTGCAAATGCTAGAGCAGAGAAAGAAAAGCTACTCAATAAGTGGATTGCAAAAATCAATTCTTCTTTCGACCTTGAGTCCTTACTAGACTTAACAGCAGTAGAGTTTGGTAAGTTTTTTAAAACTAGTCGCTGTGGCATTTTACTTTTTAGTAAGCATGGATTGATGGCTGCAAAAGAATTTACGGATCCTAATCTTGGACCAAGAGATTTAAATAGCGATGAGTTTGATCATTTTGATATTGCTGACTTTGATTCTAACTTGCTAAGAAAAAATGTTTTTGTAAACAGGATCTTAAAAACAAAACAAAAAGTAATTGAAAATACAGTCACTAAAAACCAACAAGATCTTTTTTGTGATGGTTGCCGTTCCTTTTTGGCACTTCCTGTGACTATTAAAAAAGAACTGGTTGGTAATGTTTCTGATGCTGGTGCTGCTGTCAATCTTTTTAATGATATAAAAGGCATACTGTATTTGCAGCAATGCGATAAGACCCGAGAATGGCACGATAGAGAAATTGATTTATTGCAGTCGGTCTTAGTGCCTTTATCCACAGCAATAGAGAAAACTTTGCTGTATAAAGATGCTAGAAAAAGAACAGAATACGCCGAACTTTTGAATAATCTAACGGTGCAGATTAGATCAAGCTTGAATTTGAGTGAGATTTTAGCTCGTACTGTAAATGAAATGGGGCGTGCATTAAAAGCTTCTCGTTGTTTTTTGTATTTTGATGGCTATATCAGTGACGAGTACTGCGAAGAAGGCGTGCACAGTATCGCTAAATCCTCGCAGCGTTTGATTCTCGATAGATTTAAGCAGGATGATGATCTTAAGGTTATTAGTATCGATAATTTATACGATGATGAATTTTTGAATTCTTTAACTCAAGAAGAAATTAAAGAGATAGAGTTGAGCGAAGCAATGTCTGCTTTGGCTTGTCCGCTTCATTTCCAAGGAATTTTACAAGGTTGGATAGTCTTTCATAGTTTTAAAAGAAGAGCTTGGTCACGTGATGAAATAGCTTTTATTGAGGCTGCAGGCTCACAGGTAATAGTGGCTATGACGCAGTCACGTATGTATGAAAAACTAAATTCATACCAAGAGAAACTATCGCGGGAATTAAAACAAGCTGCTAGAGTACAGACTTCCTTAATTGGTGGTGATGTTTTTGATGTCAATTTGGAAACATCAGTTTTTTATAAAGCTCACAGTAACGTTTCTGGTGATTTTTACTGGGTTGCAGAACTAGCTCCTGAAATTGTAGGTGTGCTGATTGGGGATGTTTCTGGAAAAGGACCAGCAGCAGCTTTATTGACTGGATATCTTCTGGGTGAATTCAATTCTGCTGTATCTAACTCTGCTCTTGCCTGGTTCCCTGAGCGTATGATTAGTTTTTTGTGTCAGTCTATTCTTTATCAAAATGCAAGCTCTGATTTTTATGCTACGGCCTGGTATGGAGTTTTTGATTTAAACACAGGGAGCCTGAAATATACCAATGCGGGTCATTTGAATCCTTATATGATTCAAGGTGATAAAGTCTATGAGCTGGATGGCGATAAGGATTCCGGTGTGCCTTTGGGACTTATTAACCCCAAAGAAATTGATGAAGTTTACGTTGCCCATGAAATCGATTTTAAGCGTGGTGACAAAATGGTTTTGTTTACTGATGGTGTTTTAGACCAAAAAATGCCTGATGGAAACTTTGTTCCAAAAAATTGGGTCAAAGACACGCTGATTAAAGTCAAAGACATGAACGTCAAAGACATAACCTATGAGCTCAACGAGAAGCTTAATGAATTAAGCCAATCAACACCTTTGACAGATGATAGGCTCATGATTTCACTTGAACAAGTCCATTATGATATTGTCAAATTCCCTGCAGAAGATGCTAAAGAGTCTGCCAGCTTGATTGATAAAATCATCTCTGAATGTATAGATGAAGGCATGCCACGTG
Source organism: uncultured Candidatus Melainabacteria bacterium (assembly GCA_963922625.1). Taxonomy (GTDB): domain Bacteria; phylum Cyanobacteriota; class Vampirovibrionia; order LMEP-6097; family LMEP-6097; genus CAWUIS01. The sequence goes on from CAWUIS010000012.1 coordinate 13,027, forward strand.
ATAAGCATTTGAATTTACGTTTGGGTGTGACTGAAGCTCTGACAAATGCTGTGAGATATGGGCTATCAAAAAATCCAAAAGCTAGTATTGAGCTTGGTTATAACGTCGATAAAGGCTCATTTAAAATGAGTATTCGTGATCCTGGACCTGGATTTAATTGGCAAGTTTATAACTACACGCATATAGACGATGTCATTTTTGAAAGTGAGGGTGGAAGAGGTATTCCTTTGCTTCTTGAAATTTTTGATAAAGTTACCTGGAATTATTTAGGGAATCATATCGGTTTGTTTTATTATTGGTGATGCATGCAAGCATTCACAAACCTATTTATAGCTGGCTACGGTAAAAGCTCAATTGCTGCAATAGATTTTTATTTGCAAAACTACCCTCAAGTTTCTATCAAGGTCTCTGAGCTGAAATCTCAAGATAGTTTTGATCAAGAGCAAATTAAAATTTATAAAACCAGAGGAGTGAGTTTTGAATTTTCTAAGCAAAGTCCTGAATTTTTTGATTCAGAACAAAAGACTTTCATCATGATCAGCCCAGGTATACCGCCACGAGCCCCAATTATTCAAGCTATTTTCAAATTGGCTCAAAAACCTCATATAGAATACGGTACTGATTTCGATTTATTCACAAGAGAAGTTGCCAGTAACTATATTGCTATTACCGGCACTAATGGTAAGACAACAACAACTAGTCTTATTGCTTATGCACTTGAATTAGAGCCTATTGGTAATATTGGCAAGCCATTTTTGGCTTTTAATAAAAATGATGCAATTCATATCTGTGAGCTTAGCTCTTTTCAGCTTTTTTATTCACAGCTACGCTTTAAACCAAAAATTGCCATTCACTTGAATTTGACAGAAGATCATTTAGATTGGCATCAAGATTTTGATGAATACAAAGATTCTAAAGCTAAGCTATTTACCGATGACTCACTTTGTGTCTTAAATTATGATGACCCTGTTACAAAAGAGCTTGGGCAAGGGCTTGCAAACAAAAAGTTTTTTTCAACCAAAATTAAAGCTGATGCTTTTTTAGAAGGTAAGCAAATCTTTGATTCAGATGATTTACTATGCCGGGTTGAAGACTTGATTTTAGTAGGAGAGCATAATTTTTCGAATATCTTAGCTGCATCTTTAGCGTTAAGGGCTTATGGTTTAGAAAATTTTCAGTTAATTAGTGCTCTGAAAAGCTTTAAGCCGGTTTCTCACCGCCTGGAATACCTTACAGAGATTTCTGGTAATAAAATTTATAACGATAGTAAAGCCACTAATCCTGACTCTGCTATTAGATCTTTAGAGGCTTTTGATAAATCTATAGTTATTTGTGGAGGCAAGAATAAAAATTTGGATTTAGATGCATTTATTAGCAGCTTAAAGCAAAGAGCATTTGCTGTTATTGCTATTGGTGAGTTGCAGGATCTGATTTTGACTACTCTTGAAGATTTTAAGAATAAAGAGCCTGCAGGGTCTATGGAGGAAGCCTTCACTAAAGCTATGACTTTTACAGAAAATAATGACTACCCCATTGTTTTGGCACCAGCAAGCTCTAGTTTTGATATGTTTGATTCATATGAGCAGCGCGGGCAGGTCTTTAAGGATATTGCTTTAAAATATAAGAATGCAAGCTAATGCTCATAACAGTCAGCAAAATTTAGCTCCTATTGATAAATTTTTTTTGCAAGTGACTCTTGCTTTAGTTGTAATTGGCTTAACTTTCGTTGTCAGTGCTTCTTGGCATGAGTCTATGCGTTTTTATGGTAGCCCTTGGGTTTTTATAATCAAGCATACTGTTGCTATTGTGTTTGGTCTTTCGATAATGTTTCTGTTGAGCTTTTTGCATTATCGTTGGTGGAAGCATAGTGCTTGGTATTTTGTCATTTTGAGTATCGGAGCCCTTTTACTCACTGCAAAATTTGGTGTTGTTACAGGTGGTTCCAGGCGCTGGCTTGCACTGGGTTTTATGAACTTACAAGTCTCTGAATTTGTGAAAATTTTTTCTGCTTTAATAATGGCTCGCACACTATCCAACAAAAGAAATTCGCTTTGGGCTTTTGTTAGTGTTCTTCTGATGGCATTTCTGGTACTTAAACAACCTGATTTGGGTACTAGTATTGTTGTTTTGGGTGCAGCTGTTGCAGCTGTTTTCGCTTCTGGTTTTAATCTGTTTGCTTTTGTTGGAGGTCTTGGCTCACTTGCTTATATTGGCTGGCAACAAATCATCAACACACCTTATCAAATGGACAGGGTTAAGTACTGGCTGGATCCCTATTCGGACCCTCTTGGACATGGTTATAATCTGATCCAGTCTATGAACGCCATTGGATCAGGTGGTTTATGGGGAGTTGGTATTGGGTCTTCGATGCAGAAATTAGGGCCACTGCCTATTGCATACGCTGATTTTATTTTTGCCATTATTTGCGAAGAAGTAGGCTTGCTTGGTGCATTAGTAATTTTGATATTGTTTTTAGCTTGGATTTTTAGAGCCCTGCATCTGGTTTTAACTTGTGACGATGATTTTGCTCGCATTTTTGGCTTTGCCCTGGTGATGTTGTTTGCTTTTCAGATTTTGATTAATATTGCTGTTACAACAGGACTGTTTCCAATTACCGGTATGACATTACCCTTGATTAGTTTTGGTGGTAGTAGTTTTCTTTCAGCTTGTATTATTACTGGGATAATTATGAATATCAGTAGGTTTTCCTCTGATATTTGATTTAGAGCTTCAGCTTTCGAGCATGAAGGCTCTTAGCTTTAAAATATCTCGAAGAGTTTTTTCTAGTTTATCCATAGGAATCATATTAGGACCATCAGAAAGCGCTGTCTCTGGTCTGGGGTGGGTCTCTGCAAAAATTCCTGTAGCACCAGCTGCAACTGCAGCTTTAGCTAGTATGGGCGCAAAGTGAGAATTTCCTAGTGATTTATCACCGCCAGCACCAGGTAGCTGACAAGAATGCGTGGCATCAAAAATAGTTCTGATATTCATCTCTTTGGCTTGTTCGAACATGCGCATGTCGACAACCAGATTGTTGTAACCAAAACTATTACCGCGCTCACAAATAAAAATATCCTTGTTGCCCGAGTCGTAGCATTTTTTTGCGATGTTTTGTATTTCTGGTGGAGAAAGAAATTGCCCTTTTTTGATATTAAGTACTTTACCGCTGTTTGCAGCAGCAACTATCAGATCTGTCTGCCGGCAAAGAAAAGCTGGGATTTGTAAAATATCCAAAACCTCAGCTGCTTGATTGACATGGCTGCTTTCATGAATATCCGAGACTAGAGCAAAAGCAAAATCCTTTTTAACCTTGCTTAAAATCTCAAGCCCTTTTTCTAAGCCTGGGCCTCTAAAGCCATTAATAGAGCTGCGGTTAGCTTTATCGTAGCTCGCCTTAAAAACCCAGACTACTCCATCTGTAAGCTTTTCTTTTTCCAGATTATTGATTATGCTTTCAAGCTTTTGGGCGATCTCAAAAATTATTTCCTCCGATTCTATGACACAAGGTCCTAATAAAAGGGGGAAGCTATTGTTTTGCATTAATTTTTGCTTTATTGACATTTGGTTTATATTAACAAAGTGTCAGAACATGTAATGAAAATAAATCTATAGTAAAGAAGATATTTTAAGTCAACAATAACAGGCTATTATTTGGATTGTGAATGCCGTGTCACCAGCTGCCCAAACTACTCGGGATTTTAGCCATCAGATAACACATAGGGGTGAACACCTTAACTTTGGCACTATAAATATAGGAACAGCACACCCTTGGGAGTTTAGTACTCGGGCGAATGAGTCACAGCATCAGTATGATGATTTTGTTGTTGTAACCCCTGTTGTTAAATCTTCTCAAAAAGATGAACTGAGGGTGGTCTTCAATGCCATGTTCAGGCCACCCTTATTGCTCAAAAAACCGATGCAGGGTAAATCACCTTTTGCTCGCTCAATTAGTTTTGAATTACCTGGTGGACTTACCGGTGATAATGAGCAGCTAAGCCATAAAGCGATAGAAGAAATTGCTAAAAAAGAACTACTAGAAGAAACAGGATTGGATGCACAAGATGCCATGTGTAAAAAATTGCTTGAAGGTATGGCAAGCTCATCTGGATCAACCGATGAAACCGGCACTGTTGTTATGGCTGAAATAGATAATGTAAACCTAGATCAATTAGAGCCGAAAGAGCCAGACATAAATCAATTAGCTGTTTTTAGTGTGCCTTTGAAAAATGCTTATAAATTTTTTAAAGATCTTGTTCAAAGTGGTTTTTCAGTTGGATGGGGTAGTTTTGTTGGCATTACAGAAGCCATGAATAAATTGAAAATAAGCCCGGATTTAGAAAGTGTGGTGAAGGCTAAATTACACTGGAAAAATAAACCAAGTGACCCTTTACCTTTTGTGAAATTTATCATTGATAAAATTAGACAAGTAGAGAACTTAAGAAAGGCTATTGATCGGCATCTACTTGAGCAAGCAGAGTTATAAACCAGCATCAATGCTTAGGACTTGTCCGGTAATAGCTTTTGCTTCTGGGCTTATTAAATATTTAACTAAAGCAGCTATTTCCTCTGGCTCTATGTACCTGTTTTGTAAACTTGCTCCAAGATGATTTTTTTCAAGATCCTCGTTATGCAAAATTGATTGTGCCATATCGGTTCTTACCCAACCTGGAGCAATAGCATTTACATTAATGCCATCGCTAGCAAGCTCTTTTGCCAGTGATTTTGTAAGTCCGTTGATACCGGCTTTAGAGGCTGAATAAGCAGGCGCGAAGGCTTCGCCTTCAGCACTTACCGAGGAGATCATAATGATATGCGAGTTAGTATTTTTTTGGAGATAAGGTAAGGCTTTTTTACAGAGCCTAAACGTACCTGATAGATTGGTATTGATGATGTGATCCCAAGCTTCAAGACTATGGTTAGCAAGAGCATCTGAGTGAAAGCTTCCGGCGCAGCAAATCAAAGCATAGAGACCATTTTTGCTTGATAAAAATGATGATTGATTGAAAAACTCATCAATGCTACTTTGCTTAGCTATATTCATGTCTTTAGATGAAGTTGCTAGAACATCGTAATGAGCACTCTTTAAAACTTGGGTGCAAGCCTTGCCTATACCTCTTGAGCCACCACTGATTAAAATTTTTTGAGACATAATAAAAAAAGCCTAACTCATAGAGCTAGGCTTTTTATTAATTTATAAGATTTAAAAGTCTTAAACGGCTTGAAGCTCAGGTTTTGCCTCATCAAGGATTGCTCCTTCAATAGGACATGCTGCAAGGCAAGCACCACAATCGATACATGTATCCATGTCGATGTACGGGTATTCAAAACCCTTTGAGTTAGTTTTTCTTGGTTCTGGCCAGTGAATGCAATCAACAGGACAAACTGGGATGCAGTCCTCAGCACCTTCACAGACATCAGAAACGATAGTATAAGCCATTTGTATTTTCTCCTTAGAATGAGATTCTTTTGGAA